>WLOB01000024.1 GCA_009699505.1 Actinomycetota bacterium
GGCCGGAGTCGCCCTTGACGAGCCAGACCCAGCCGGAGCCGAAGCGCGCGACGCCGGCGTCCTGGAACGTCGTCTTGAACTCGTCGAAGGAGCCGAAGGCCTCGTCGATGGCCGCGGCGAGGTCGCCCGACGGCGTCTGCACGCCGCCGCCCTGCAGCGACTCCCAGAAGAGGGTGTGGTTGTAGTGGCCGCCGCCGTTGTTGCGGACGGGACCCTGCTTGTCGGCGGGGAGCGCGCCGAGGTTCGCGACGATCTCCTCGATCGGCTTGTCGGCGAACTCGGTGCCCTCGAGCGCCGCGTTCGTCTTGTCGACGTACGCCTGGTGGTGCTTGTCGTGGTGGATCTCCATCGTCTTGGCGTCGATGTGAGGCTCCAGCGCGTCGAACGCGTAGGGCAGCGGGGGAACGGAGAACGCCATGGGGGCTCCTCGGAAGGGGGCGGAACGGTGGCGCGGGCCGCCGTGCGGCGAACCCGCTGTGCTCCAACCTACAGACGCCGCCTCGCGGGCCCGCACCCACGGGCTCACCCGGACGCCGGTCGTCCCGCGGTCGCGTAGATTCCGTGGGGATGACGACGCCGCCCATGACCGCGCCGGGGTCCCGTCGCACGAGCGCCCCGCGGTCGCGGCCGGCGCGTCGCGGGTCCACGGCCTCCGTCCGGACGGCTGCGGGCGCGGCGGCGGAGCGGGCGTCCTGAGCCCCTCGACCGGCGGTCGGCCGGACGACGGCGCGACGCCCGAGGACGACGGACCCGGGACCCCCGGCGGGGACCCCGCCGAGAGCCCGTCGGACCGCATGCGCCAGCGGGCGGACCGGGCGCGCGCGAAGGGCCGCGAGCGACGCGACCAGGTGCGGGAGCGGACGCGGGAGCGCACGGAGCAGGTCCGCGAGCGCACCGACCAGGTGCGCGACCGCGCGATGGAGCGGACGGAGCAGGTCCGCGAGCGCACGCGCGAGCTGACCGAGCCGGCGCGGATGACGGTCTACCGGCTGTTCGGCATCGACCGCTCCGGGCCGCCGCCGATCGAGACGCTGGCCGGGCAGCCGCTGCGCGTGTGGACGATCCCGAACGCCGTCGGCCTCCTGCGCCTGGCCCTCATCCCGGTCTTCCTCGTGCTGGCGCTGTCGAGCGACGACGGCACCCGCCTCCTGCCGGCGCTGCTCTTCGCCCTGATCGCCGCGTCGGACTACCTCGACGGGTTCCTCGCGCGCCTGACGGGGCAGTACAGCCGCTTCGGCACCCTGCTGGACCCGATCACGGACCGCGCGCTCGTGGTGGCCGGCGGCATCGTCTGCTGGCACTTCGACCTGCTGCCCCGGGAGGCGCTGGCCGTCCTCGTGCTCCGCGAGCTCTACACGACGGACGCGGCCCGGCGCGCCCTGAAGAAGGACGTCCGGCTCGGCGTGAACTGGTGGGGTCGCCTGGCCGTCTGGCCGCTCATGGCGGGGCTCTTCGCGGCCCTCGTCGGGGTCGGTTGGCCGGCCAAGGTCGCGGTCGTGGTCGGCGTCGGGATGGCGATCATGGCGACCCTGAAGTACGAGCGCGACGGGCGCCGCCAGCTGCGTGAGCGGGCGGCCGCGGCGCAGGCCGCGGACGGTCCGGCGACGGGCGCGGACACCGGCGCCTGAGGGCTCCCGGGCCGGACCCTCAACCGGAGGTCCAGATCTTCGTCGGACCCGCTGGTATGCTCGCCGCGGCGCCCTCTTCCCGAAGGCGCCCCCACACCATGGACGACACCTTCCCCGACCTCGGCAGCCTCCCGGACGAGGAGCTCAAGGCGATCATCGACCGCCTCACGGCCGAGGAGACCGAGGTCAGCTACCGCCGGCGCATCCTGCACGGCCAGATCGACATCCTCCGCGCCGAGCTCGTGAGCCGCCTGCGGCTCCGGCACGACGAGGGCGGCACGGTCATCCACGGCTCCGACGTCGACCGGCTGACGGAGATCCTGTCGGGTCGCGTCGGCGGCCTGCGCCCCGTGCCGGACGAGGAGCCCGCCGTCCCGCGCGACGAGGGCGAGGACGCACCGGCCTGATGGCGGTCCACTGCCCCGAGTGCGGGTTCGTCGCCGGGACCGCGGCGAACTTCTGCCCCAAGTGCGGGGCCTACCTGGCGGACGTCGCCGGGGTGAACGAGCCGACGACCGCGACCTACCACCTGCAGGACTCGGGCGAGATCGCCGCGCTCGACGTCGGCGCGCTGCAGGAGCAGGGCGGCGCCGCCCTGGTCGTGCGCGCGGGTGGCGGACGCGAGGGCGAGAGCGTGCCGCTGCAGCGCGACCGCGTGACGATCGGCCGGCGTCCCGAGAGCGACATGTTCCTCGACGACGTGACGGTCTCCCGCGACCATGCCCTCGTGGTCGCCCGCGCCGACGGCTGGCACATCGACGACCTCGGGTCGCTCAACGGCACCTACGTCAACCGCGGCCGGATCGACAGCGCGCTGCTGCACGACGGCGACGAGGTCCAGGTCGGCAAGTTCAAGCTCACGTTCCTCGGTCGCTGAGGACCGCGTGAGCGAGGGCCCCGGGACCGAGAGGGCGGGCAGCCCGCCGCCCGAGCCGCCGGAGGCCCCCGCCCCGGCGGGGGTGCCGACGGCGCCGCCCGTCGCCGTCCCCGCGCAGGCCACGGCGCCGCCGCCGGTCCGCTCGGGCCGCCCGCTGACCATCGGCCAGGTCTGCAAGCTCCTCGTCGGCGAGTTCCCGGACATCTCGATCTCGAAGATCCGGTACCTCGAGGAGCAGAAGCTCCTGCAGCCCCGGCGCACCTCGGGCGGCTACCGCCTCTTCAGCACGGACGACGTCGACCGGCTGCGCACGATCCTGCACCTCCAGCGCGACGAGTTCCTGCCGCTGCGGGTCATCCGGCAGGAGCTGGCCGCCGGCCGCGGGCAGGACGCCCCGCGCGTCGCCGGACCGGGGGAGCCCGACGAGGCGGAGGGCGACCACGCCGCGCACCGCCCCGGGCCGATCGCCCTGCGCGGCGGCGGCACCGCGCTGCACACGCTGGAGCAGCTCTGCGACGACACCCGCGCGAGCCCCGCCCTGGTGAAGGAGCTCCGCGACTTCGGGGTCGTGCAGGGCACCACGCGCGACGGCGCGATCGTCTTCGACGACGACGAGCGCGAGATCGTCCGCGCCGCGGTGGAGCTCGCGCACTACGGCGTCGGCGGGCGGCACCTGCGGGTGCTGCGCAGCTCCGCCGACCGCGAGGGCGCGCTGCTCGAGCAGCTGCTGGGACCGTCCCTGCGGTCCCGCAGCGCCGAGCGTCGCTCCGAGGCCGTCGAGGCGCTCGAGACGCTCGCGGCCACCACGATGCGGCTGAAGCACCTGCTGCTCGTGCGCGACCTGCGACGCTTGGTCCCGTGACCCGCGCCGCCACGGACCACGTCGACCTGCGATCGCACGTCGTCGACATCCCGGACCACCCCGAGCCGGGGATCACGTTCCGCGACATCTCGCCCGTGCTCGCCCACCCCGAGGCGCTCGCCGCCGCGGTCGACCGGCTCACCGCCGCCGCGCAGGACCTCGGCGTGCAGGCCGTGATCGGGGCGGAGGCTCGCGGCTTCCTGCTGGGCCCCGCGGTCGCCCGCGAGCTCGGCGCCGGCTTCCTCCTGGCCCGCAAGCCGGACAAGCTGCCGCGGGAGACGCTGTCGGTCAGCTACGACCTGGAGTACGGGACGGACGAGCTGCACGTCCACGCCGACCTGCTGCCGACGGGCACGCGGGTCCTCGTGCACGACGACCTCCTCGCGACGGGCGGCACCGCCGTCGCGCTCTGCGCCCTGGTCGAGCGGCTCGGCGGCCGGGTCGTCGGCTGCTCGTTCCTCGCCGAGCTCGCCTTCCTCGGCGGGCGCGCGGCGCTGGCCCCGCACGACGTGTTCTCCCTGATCTCCTACGAGGACTGACGCATGGGCGCCCTCGCCACCGGCTCGGCCAGCGCGACGACGACGGCGGACCGCGACTGGGTCTGGCACCACGTCTCGGACGGCTCGCGGCTGGCGCCGTGGTGGCCGAACGCCGAGCGGGCCGAGGACGTCCAGGGCGGCGTGTTCACGCTCGTCCTGCGGTCCTCCCGCGGCGTCGCGGTCCGCACGGACTGGCAGGTGCGGACGTCGAAGCGCCCGGAGCTGCAGCGCTGGGAGCAGCAGCTGGCCAACACGCCGTTCGCGAAGGCGCTCGTCAAGAGCTTCGTCGAGGTGCGCCTCGAGCCCCACGGCGACGCGGGCACGCGCATCACGGTCGTCGTGGAGCGCGAGCTCAAGCAGAAGGGCTTCTTCGCCGGCCGGCTCGGCACGAAGGCGTCCAAGGAGCACGCGGCGCTGGCCCTCAAGGGCCTCGTCGAGCTCGTCGAGGCCTGAGGGGCACGGTCCGGCCGCGGCCGGACCGCGGGCGTCAGCTCGAACGCGGGGTGATCGTGCCGACGATGATCGTCGGCCCGGGCCTGCTGGGCTGCGGCCGGGTCTCCAGCGTGATCCGCACGCGGGAGTAGACCGTCGGGTCGACGACCGCGGCCTGCCGGGTCTTCAGGTCGAGCCCCTGGAACGGGAGCTCGGCGCCGCTGCGGTCCGTGAGCTGCCCGAGGAAGATCGGGTCGGCGCCGTTCTTGTCCGCCCAGGCGAAGTAGCTGCGCGAGCTCGTGACCGCCGGCAGCCCGCGGATGGTGAGGGCGAGGACCGGGCTGGCCGCGTTCGCCCGGCTGATCGCCGGCCTGGCGGTCCCGCGGACGTCCCGGTAGGCGGCGGGCGTGCTCGACGTGGGGCGGAAGGTGATGTTCTGCGGCAGCGCCGCGACGAACTGCGCGGCGGCGGCGCGCTGGGCGGCCGTCGGCGCCGAGGGGTCCGCGGCCGTCGTGGTGGCGGCGGGCGTGCTCGCCTGGGTGCCCTGGTCGTCCGAGCCGCCGCCGAAGCCGCCGGCGATCCAGACCACCAGGAGCACGACGACCAGGGCGGCCGCGCCGGCACCGGCGAGCACCTTCGGCGACCGGCCGGCGAGCGGGTTGCGCAGCGCGCCGGCGGGGCGTCGGCGCGGCGTCCTGCGGCCCGCGGAGCCGGCGCCGGGGGCGGACGGGGTGCTCGTCGGCGCCCCGTGGACGGGGCGCCCGGCGGCAGGCGCCTGGTAGGCGGCGGTGCCCGACGGGGTCGGGGTCTCGTCCGCAACGGGTGCGGCGTCGGGCGCGGGAGCGTCGGCGTCGACGGCGGTGGTGTCGCCGCCCACCGGGGCGGCGGCGGTCGGCGGGCCCGCGACCGGCGTCGTGGCGGGGGTCGCCAGGCCCGCGGCGGGGCCGCCGAGCGGCGCGAGCTCCGCGGCGACCGTGGCCGCCCAGGCCCCGGCGGGCGGGTGCTCGACGATCAGGGAGGCGGTCGCCTCGCGGTCGGGTCCCGCGTCCTGGCCGAGGAGGTGGTCGGCGATCCGGTCGCGGTCCTCGAGGGCCAGACCCTCGACGTCGTCGGGCGCCAGGCCGTCGATCGCGTCGAGCGCGCGCTCGCGCACGCCCTCGGGCGTGAGGCCCAGGAACCCGGCGAGATCGCCGTAGGCCATGCGTCGCCGCAGCACGAGCTGGAGGACGGCCTGCTGGTCCGGGTGAAGCTCCTGCAAACGGGACATCGGGCCTGAGCCTATAGAGGCCCACCTCAGCGAGGGGTAAGAGGGGGTCGGGGCGCCGGGACGGGGGAGACCACCGGACGGAGGGGCGCGTACGATCGCCCGCATGGAGTTCGAGACGAAGATCGCCCCGGAGAAGACCCTCGACGGCCTGCTCGGCCTGCAGTTCGGCGACTTCGGCGAGGACTGGGCGGAGGCCTCCCTCGAGGTCGGCGACCACGTGCGCCAGCCCATGGGTCTCGTCCACGGCGGCGTCTACGCGGCGATCGCGGAGTCGCTCACGTCGATGGCGACGGCGCGGGCGGTCGTCCCGCAGGGCTTCGCCGCCCAGGGGCTCTCGAACACGACGAACTTCCTCCGCCCCTGCTTCGAGGGCACCGTCCACGCACGTGCGGAGCGCCTGCACAAGGGCCGCACGACCTGGGTCTGGGACGTCCGGATGACGGACGACCAGGGGCGCGCGTGCGCCATCACCCGGATGGTCATCGCGGTCCGTCCCCTCGGCTGAGCGTCGCCGGGTGCCCGCGACGGACCGTCGGGGGGAGGCCGACGGGCCCCGGGTCGACGGATGGCGCGTCGGCGATGGCTTGGCGGGCCGCTACTCTTGACCCGGCGCCCCACCGCGCCCGGCACGATGGACCTCCGAGACCCCGACGACTTCGCGCGCGCCTACGCCGAGCACGCGCCCGGTGCGGCCACCGCGGCCGCCGGCGTCCTGGCGCCCGCGGGACGACGCTCCGACGTCGAGGACGTCGTCCACGACGTCTTCGTCCGCCTCTGGCGCGATCCCCGCATCTTCGACCCGGCACGCGGCCCGCTCGGCGCCTACGTCCGGATGGTCGCCCGCTCCCGCGCGCTCGACGTGCTGCGCTCGGGTCAGGCCGCCGGCCGCGCGAGCGAGCGCCTCGCCGCCGCGCCGCCGCCGCAGCCCCGGGACGTCGTGGTGTCCGAGGCCGAGCGCAACGAGGCCCGCGCGGCGCTGCTCCGCGCCATGTCGGCGCTGCCGCTGCCGCAGCGCGAGGCGATCGCGCTGGCCTGCTGGGGCGACCTCACGGCGAGCCAGATCGCCGATCGCTCGGGCCTGCCGCTCGGCACCGTGAAGGGGCGGCTCCGGCTCGGGCTCGCGCGGATGCGGGCCGAGCTCGAGGGCTCCGAGATGGCCGCGGCGACGGTCATGACGATGCTCTCGTCCATCCTCTGAGCCCGCGCGCACGGGCGTTGAGCGCGGGCTCGCGCGCCGCCTGAGCCGCGCCGCGACGGCCACCGCGCCGCGCCCGACCGAACGTGGCGCGCAGGCGCTCGAATGGCGCACAGGCACCGTCCTGGCGCGTGTGCGGCATCGCACGGGGCACCCCGCCGTGCGGGCCCTACGCTTCACAACACCTTCACCGACGCCGAGTCGGGACGTGCCCGCACGTTCCGAACGGGGGACCCACCGCCGCACCGCCCGCCCTCGGGCGACGCGGCACGGGGCGAATCGGACGCGACGATCCCGTCCACGACCACGAGTCGCGGCCCGGGATCCGGCTCGTCCGTAGCGTCCTCCGGCCGATCCGCACCCATGTGCGGCCCGGTCGCAGGCTGCGAGCCCGTCAGCTAACTCCGTAGGCGTCTTCCCGAAGAGGAGAGACCCATCGTGAACCGTGACGTCGTCGTCACGCCGACCCGGGCCGCGTTCGCGGCCGGGATGGCGCTGGCCCTGACCGCAGCAGTCCCCGCCCTCGCCTCCGCGCCCGCCGGCGCGGCCGGGGCCCCATCCGCCTCCGGCGCCGCACCGGCCCCGTCGCGCACGCCCGTCGCCGCCTCCGCGGCCCCCGGGACCACCGCCGCGACACCCGCCGCCCCGGAGCGCCGCAACCCGACGCCGAGCATCCGCGCGACGACCGAGCGCGGCGCCGGCCTCGTCGGGCGCACCGCCGTCTACGGCGGCCGCGTCCGCAACCACACCTCCGGGCAGCGCGTCCGGCTCGAGGTCCGCCGCGGGTCCGCCTGGCGCGCCGTCGACCGCGACGTCGTCGCGAAGAACGGGCGCTTCCGCGTCAGCACGAAGATCGCCAGGATCGGCGACCGCTCCGCACGCCTGCGCATCGTGTCCAACTCCCGCGGCAAGGGCGACGTCGAGCGGGTGGAGCGCATCCACGGCTTCCGCTCCGCCTACGCCTCGTACTACGGGCCCGGCCTCTACGGCGGCACCCTCGCCTGCGGCGGCACCCTGACGCCCGGCACCATCGGCGTCGCCCACAAGTCGCTGCCCTGCGGCACCAAGCTCACGTTCCGCAAGGGCAACCGCCAGGTCCAGGCGCGCGTCGTCGACCGCGGGCCCTACATCGCCGGCCGCGAGTTCGACCTCACCGCCGCGACGAAGTACCGCCTGGGCTTCGGCTCGACGGGCACCGTCCAGGTCGACCGGTAGAGGAAGCGGTCCGGGCCCCGCCCCGAGCGTCTCGGGCCGGGGCCTCGTCGGACGGCGTCGGGCTCGGCGCACCCGGAGAGGGGACCGGGCCCCGCGCCGAGCGTCTCGGGCCGGGATCGCATCGGACGGCGGCGGGGCTCGGCGCACCCGGAGAGGGGACCGGGCGCCGCGCCGAGCGTCTCGGGCCGGGATCGCATCGGACGGCGTCGGGGCTCGGCGCACCCGGAGAGGGGACCGGGCCCCGCCCCGAGCGTCTCGGGCCGGGAACGCGTCGGACGGCGGCGGGGCTCCGCGCACCCGGTGGGCGGCCCGGGCCCGACGGGACCCGGATCGTCCCGCCGCTCCCGGGCGTACCCTGGAGCGGTGGGGTCCGAGGGAACACCCGTTCGGTGCATCGGGCACCTGGACTGCGACGCGTTCTTCGCCTCCGTCGAGCTGCTGCGCCGCCCCGAGCTGCGCGGCAAGCCCGTCATCGTCGCCCACGACGGCCCCCGCTCCGTGGTGACGACCGCCACGTACGAGGCCCGGAAATTTGGGGTCGGGTCGGCCATGCCGCTGGCGACCGCGAAGCACCGCTGTCCGCAGGCGATCGTCGTCCCGCCCGACCACGACGCCTACCGCGAGGCGTCCGCCGAGGTGATGGGCATCGTCCGCGACGAGGTCGAGATCGTCGAGCAGGTCAGCGTCGACGAGGCCTACATGGACCTCACCGCGATGGCCATGCCCAAGAGCGCCATGCGCCGCCTGCAGGCCCGCATCCTGCGCGAGACGCAGCTCCACGTCTCGCTCGGCATCGGCCCGAACAAGCTCGTCGCGAAGCTCGCCTCGGACGCCGAGAAGCCCCGCGGGTTCTGCGTGATGGACCGCCGGGACGCCTGGCGCCGCTGGGCCGACGCGTCGCCCGGGCTGCTCGGCGGCATCGGCCCGAAGACGACGGACGACCTCGCCCGGCGCGGGGTCGACACGATCCGCGCGCTCTCCAAGGTCGACGAGGCGACGCTGTCGGAGTGGTACGGGGCCCGCAACGGCCCGTGGCTCTGGCGGCGCTGCCGCTTCGACGACGACACCCCGGTCGTCCCGGTCCGCGAGCCCGTGTCGGAGAGCCGCGAGAACACGTTCTCCGTCGACCTGGCCGACCGCGACGAGCAGGAGGCCGAGCTCCGCCGCCTGTCCATCAAGCTCTTCGAGGCGCTCGAGGGGCAGGGCCGCCGCGGCCGGACCGTCGGCATCAAGGTCCGCCTGAAGGACTTCACGACGATCACGCGGTCGCGGACGTTCCCGCACCCCGTCGTCGACGAGGAGGCGCTCGCCGACACCGCCGTCGGGATGCTCCGCGAGTACGACCCGCCGCAGCCCGTCCGGCTGCTCGGCGTGCGGATGGCGTCGCTCGAGCTCGAGGACGGGCCCGGGGTGCAGCTGACGCTCCCGCTGTCGACGGGCTGAGCCGACGGGCGGCGGCACGGGCGCTCGACGGTGCCCCCGGCACGACGGATGCCGCGCACGTCCGCCGACGCACACCCGACACCACGGACGGCTGACGACACGGACGGCCGTCGACGCGGGGGAGGAGCGGTTCCGGGCGCGCGGGCTGGTAGGACTGGCGACGATGCCGCTGCACGTCGAAGTCGCCGGGGACGGTCCGCCGGTCGTCCTCCTCCACGGGCTCACCGCGAGCCACCGCTACGTCGTCATGGGCAGCCGGCACCTCAAACGGGCCGGCCACCGCGTGCTGACCTACGACGCCCGCGGCCACGGCGCCTCGGATCCCGCACCCACGTCCGACGCCTACGGCTACGACGTCCTGGCCGACGACCTCGTCGCCGTCCTCGCCGAGCACGACATGCCCCGCGCGGTCCTCGTCGGCGCGTCGATGGGCGCCCACACCGCGGTGCGCCTGGCGCTCCGCCGGCCCGAGCTCGTGTCGGGCCTCGTCGTCGTCACCCCCGCCTACGAGCCGGGCAAGGAGACCGACGAGCGCAACCTCGCCGGCTGGGACCGCCTCGCGGACGGCCTGGAGCGGGGCGGCGCCGACGGCTTCGTCGACGCGTACGACTTCGACCGCATCCCGGAGGACTGGCGCGGGACGGTCCGGAAGGTCATGCACCAGCGGCTCTCCGTCCACGAGCACCCTAAGGCGGTCGCCGACGCCATCCGGGCCGTGTCGCGCAGCGCGCCGTACGGGTCGCTCGACGAGCTGGCCGCGATCACCGTGCCCGCCGTCGTCGTCGGGGACCGCGACGCGGCCGACCCGGGCCACCCGCTGGCGGTGGCCGAGCGCTACGCCGAGGCGCTCGGCGACGCGACGCTCGTCGTCGAGGACGAGGGCAAGTCCCCGATCGCCTGGCAGGGCGGACAGCTCTCGCGCGTGATCGAGGGGCTCGTCGCCCGGACGGACGCCGTCGGATGACCGGCGCCGACGCCGTCGCGGTGGCCGGAGCCGCGGGCGCCGCGGACGGGACGGCGACGTGGACGCTCCAGCCCGTCGCCCGCGGCCCCTGGGACGCCCGCAGCGCCCACGGCGGCGCGCCCGCCGCGCTGCTCGCCCGCGCCGTCGAGGCGCTCGCCGTCGACGGGCAGCGGGTCAGCTCGCTCTCCTACACCTTCCTCGGGCCCGTGCCGATCGGCGAGGTCGAGGTGCGGACCCGCGTGACGAAGGCCGGCCGGCGCTTCCAGGTCGTCGAGGCGACCCTCGGCGCCGGAGGCCGCACGGCGATGGAGCTCCGCGCCGTCCTCCTGCGCCGCGGCCGCGTCGATCTGCCCTCCGGCATCGGCGCGCCCTGGCCCGGGCTGCCCCCGCCCGAGGGCCTCGAGGCGACGCCGAGCTGGTTCCTGCCCGCGGACGAGATCGCCTTCCATCCCACGGCGATGGAGATCCGGGTCGTCGACGGATCGCTCGACGAGCCCGCTCCGAAGGGCCGCAGCGCGTGGCTCCGGCTGCGGATCCCCGTCGTCGGGGGCGAGTCACCCAGCGGGGCGCAGCGCGCGGCCGCGGCGGCGGACTTCGGCAACGGGCTCTCGACGCCCGTGGGCTTCGACGGCTACCTCTTCGTCAACTGCGACCTGCACGTCGCGCTGCACCGCGACCCCGCGGGCGAGTGGATCGGGGTGCGGTCCCGGACGGAGCTGGACCGCGCCGGGACCGGCCTGACCACCACGGAGCTGCACGACGCCGCCGGGCGCTTCGGCACCGCGACGCAGACGCTCTTCGTCGACACCCGCTGAGCGCCCCGACCGGCCTGGACCCCGGACCTGGTGCGCTACGGTCGATCGGTGGACGGTGCCCGTGCGCCCCAGACCGACGACGGCGCGTGGATCCTGGACCCGCCAGGGATGCTCTTCGTCTACGAGCAGGGCGCGTTCCCGATGGACACGCTCGACGACGACGGCCGCTTCCGCGTCGCCGCGTACCGGGCGGACCCCCGCGCCGTGCTCCCGCTGGACGCGGTCCGGGTGCCGCGGACGCTGCGCCGGACCCTCCCGCGCCGCGGCTACCGGCTGACCGTCGACGCGGCGTTCGACCGGGTCGTCCGGGCCTGCGCCGCCCGTCCCGGTCTCGAGCGCCGCGAGCAGTGGCTGACGCCGCGGCTCGTCGAGGCGTACCGCGGCCTGCACCGGTGGGGGCACGCCCGCAGCTTCGAGGTCTGGGACGGCGACGAGCTGGTCGGCGGCACCTTCGGCGTGACGCTCGGCCGCGCGCACACCCTCGAGTCGATGTTCCACGCCGCCCCCGACGCGGGCTCCGCGGCCGTGCTCTCCGCGGCCGTGCGGATCCGCGACGCCGGGTTCGCCGTCCTCGACGTGCAGCAGCGCACGGACCACACCGCCCGCCTGGGCGTCGTCGATGTCCCCGAGGAGGCGTTCCAGGAGCGTCTGCGCGAGGCGCTGACCGCGGGGCTGCGGCCCCTCGAGCTCGCCGGGGCGGACGGTCCGGCCGACGGCGCGGCGCTCGTCCGGGCCTGAGCCGGCGCGGGGCCGGCGACCGGGGCCGGGCCGTCCCGGGGCGGCCCCGGCGGTCGGCCTGCAGCGGCTACCGCAGGGAGCGGAACGTCCGCCAGGTCCGCAGCTCGCGGCCCGACGTGGTGAGCATCCCGGAGCGCCACTCCTCCGACGGGCCCGGGTCCTGGAGCTGGTACCAGGTCATGGACGCCACGCCCTCGCGCTCCGCGAAGTTCCAGGCCTGGCGCAGCCAACGGGCGGCACGGGCGTCCGGGGTCCGGGCGGAGCCGTGGGTGCGGTAGGCGAACTCCGTGATGTGGACGTTGCGCGACGCCTTCCTCGTGATCCGGCCGGCGCGGCCGAGCGCGCGGATCTGGCGCATCGCGCCCTTCAGGTTGCCCATCGTCCACGCCTCGGCCGGGGTGCGACGGGTGGTCGGGCCCTTGAAGAAGTCGTGGGTGTGGATCGCGAACCCGTCGCCGAGGAGCGTCGTCCGGCACGACCTCGACCGGTTCAGCGACCGGTACCGCGAGTCCAGGCAGAGCGCGCGCCGGAAGAACGTGCCGGGCTCGACCGCGTTGCTCGTCCTGGCGTTCGGCGCGGGCTCGCCGACGTAGACCTTCGTGCCGGGGTCGGCGCGCTTGAACGACCGGTACGCGACGTTCGACATCCGGACCCAGGTGCGCGGCTGGTTCAGCGGCCACATCGAGCGGAAGTTCGGCTCGTTCCAGGTGAGGTAGCCGGCGAGCGGCAGGTCGGCGAACTCCGTGCCCATCGACGCGGTGAACTTCGAGAAGCGCGACATGAGCGTGCCCGTGATCCGCCGCGGCACCGCCCGGCCGCGGTTGATCGCCGCGTAGATGCCGACGACGAGCTGCGCGTCGGCGCCGGCGGCGTCGTCCGCGGCGCGGCGGACGCGGAACGCGACGTCGGGGGCGACCTGCGTGGCGCGCCCGTCCCACGAGACGAGCACCCGCACCCGGCCGACCCGCGCCGACCGGGCCTTCCTCCAGAAGAGGTCGCGGTCGGCCTGGACGTCCGACATCACGAGGCGCGTGTCCTGCAGGCCCTTGACCATCGGGGCCCGGGCGGCGGCGTCCCGGGCGCCGGCGACCAGCAGGAGCGCGGCGACGAGGGCGATGAGGAGCACGCCGCGGGTGCGGCGCAGTGGGTACGGCATCGGGGGATCGTAGGGTGCCGACCCCCGTCGTCGCGCCGCTCGGGCGGGTCCGGCACGACGGCGGCGCGGACGGCCCCTACGATCGTCCCGTGCCCGCCGAGGACGGACCGCAGCTCGGGACGCCGACCCTGATCGGACCGCGGGTGCTCCTGCGCGCCCCGGTGCCGGCGGACGCCGACGCGTTCCTCGAGGCCGTGCGGGACAGCGCCGCGCTGCACGCCGGCCTGGCGACGCCGCCGGCCACCCACGAGGCGTTCGGCGGCTACCTCGAGCGGCTCGCGGGGCCGACCGTGGAGGGCTTCCTCGTCGTCCGCCGCGACGACGGGGCCCTCGTGGGGCGCGTCACGCTCTCGCAGATCTTCCGCGGCGAGTTCCTGAACGCGTACCTCGGCTACGAGGCCTTCGCCGGCCAGGAGCGCCGCGGCCTGCTGACGGAGGCGGTCGGCCTCGTCCTGGACCACGCCTTCGGGGCCCTCGGGCTCCACCGGGTCGAGGCGAACGTGCAGCCCGGGAACGTCCCGTCGCAGCGGCTCCTCGCGCGCCTGGGCTTCCGGCTCGAGGGGTACTCCCCGAGCTACCTGCGGGTCGACGGGGCGTGGCGCGACCACGAGCGGTGGGCGCTCCTGACCGACGAGCACCGGGGCGGCACCGCGGACGCCTGACCCCGTCGGCGTCCTCCCGTCGTCCGTGATCCGGCCCGTCGATGTGGCCCGGGCGGCGCTTGCGTGGCGTCGGGCCCCTGTGGGAGGGTTCTCCGCAGTCCGGTCCCCCCGCCGGACGTGACCAGGAGGATCCCCCCTCATGCAGCTCCACCGAGCACTCGCGCTCGGGGTGGCGACGGCCGCGTGCGCCGTCTGTGCCGCCCCGGCGACCGCCGCGCCCGGCGCGCGGGACTACACCGTCGTCGCGAAGGACGGCACCTCAGCGGCCGCGTTCCGCGCCGCCGTCCGGACCGCCGGAGGCACCGTCTCGGACTACAACCGGGCCGTCGCCGTCGGTGAGGTCCGCGGACCCCGCGGCTTCGCGCGGCGCGCCGTCGCCACCCGGGCGATCACCGGCGCCTCCGAGCGCCGCGTCATCGGCAGCGTGCCGCAGGCGCAGACCCGGGCGGCCGCCAAGCGGGTCCAGCGCCAGCGGCGGATCGAGCGCGACCAGCCGCTGCGCGACGCGTTGCGCGGACAGCGGCCCGCGCCCAACCCGCCCGCCGCCGGCGTCGAGCCGCTCGCGCCGCTCCAGTGGGACATGGCCGCGATCGGCGCGAGCTCGGGCGGCAGCTACCGCTTCGACCAGGGCGAGGGCGTCCGCGTCGGGATCATGGACACCGGCGTCGACGGCTCGCACCCCGACATCGCCCCGAACTTCGACCGCGGCCTGTCGCGCAACTTCACGACGGACGACCCGCTGATCGACGGACCGTGCGCCGAGGACCCCGACGGGTCCTGCACCGACCCCGCCGACGTCGACGAGGACGGCCACGGGACCCACGTCGCCGGCACCGTCGCCTCGCCGCTGAACGGCACCGGCATCGCCGGCGTCGCCCCGAAGGCGTCGATCGTCAACCTCCGCGCCGGCCAGGACTCGGGCTACTTCTTCGCGCAGGCGACCGTCGACGCGCTCACGTACGCGGCCGACAACGGCGTCGACGTCGTGAACATGAGCTTCTACGTCGATCCGTGGCTCTACAACTGCCGCAACAACGCGGCGGACTCGCCGGCCGCCCGGGCGCAGCAGCAGACCACGATCGTCGCGGTCCAGCGCGCCGTGGACTACGCGCGCAGCAAGGGCGTCCTGCCCGTCGCCGCGCTCGGCAACGAGAACACGGACATCGACGACCCGAAGACCGACGCCAGCTCGCCGGACTACCCGCCGGACGCCGCCTACCAGCGGACGATCGACGACGGGTGCCTGAGCGTGCCGACGGAGACCGACGGCGTGGTCGGCGTCTCCTCGACCGGCCGCAGCGGCCGGAAGGCGTTCTACTCCAACTGGAGCCTCGAGCAGACGCAGGTGGCCGCTCCCGGCGGCGACACCCGCGACCTCTTCGGGACGCCGCAGTACCGCTCGCCGCAGAACGGCGTGCTCGCGCCGTACCCCGAGGCGCTGGCGCGCTCCGCGGGCGACGTCGACGCCGCGGGCGAGCCGACGACCCCGTTCGTCGTGAAGGACGCCTCGAGCGGCCGGCCGTCGTACTACCAGTACCTGCAGGGCACCTCGATGGCCAGCCCGCACGCCGCCGGCGTCGCCGCGCTCGTCGTCGCGGCGGAGGGCAGGCGCGACCGTCGCGGCGGTGGCGTGACGCTCGACCCGAAGCGGACGGAGCGCCTGCTGAGCAGCACCGCGACGCCGACGCCGTGCCCCGCGGGCGGCGTGCAGACCTACCCCGACCCCGACCTGGACCCTGCGCTCTACACCGCGCGGTGCACCGGGACGACGAGCCACAACTCGTTCTACGGCGACGGCGTGGTCAACGCGCTCGAGGCCGCGAGGCTCGGGCGGCGGTAGGAGGCGCGTCCCGCGCCGCGCGGACCGCGCGGCGCAGGACGGCCACGGCGGCCCTGGACGCCCAGCCGGCCGGCGACCGGGCGCGGCGTCGACCGGCCGTCCCGCCCGTCGACCCCTTCGAGGGCCGGGGCGGCGCCGGGGCCCCGAGGTCTACGCTGGCCCCGTGCCCGACGACCTCCGCGCCCTCTGGCGCCGCGCCCAGCACGGCTGGCCCGCGTCCTATCCGCTCGTGCAGTTCCCGAACGCGCCGCTCCTCGTGGCCATCGCCGGGTCGCTGGCGGCGCGGGTCCTGTCGGGCGACGCGTCCGCGGTCGCCACGGCGGTCTCGCGGATCGGGGTCGTGATCTGGGCCTACGAGGAGCTCGTCCACGGCGACAACGCCGTGCGCCGCGTGTTCGGCGTCGCCGGCCTGACCTACATGGCCGTCCAGATCTCGGGCGTGGCGGACTGAGCGGCGCCCGCCGGCGCGGTCCGGCGGGCGAGCACTCCGGCGGGCGTGCCGCCCGGCGGCCGCCTCAGCCCGGCAGGTGCCCCGCGGCGGCGGCGGCGACGAGGTCCGGGGCGGTCCACGCCTCGGCGATCCGCACCACGGTGGCCGCGGCGGAGGCCATCTCCTGCAGCGACGCCCACTCGCGGACGGAGTGGTACTCGTGGCCGCCGGTGAAGACGTTCGGGGTCGGCAGGCCCATCGCGCTGAGCTGCGAGCCGTCCGTGCCGCCGCGGATCGCGGTGCGCACGAGGACCAGCCCCTCGCCCTCGATGGCGCGCTCGGCGGCGGTGACGACCGCCGGGAACCGGGCGATGTGCTCCCGCATGTTCGGGTACTGCGGCGTGACCTCGACCGAGAGCCGGGCGCGCGGCTCGTCCGCGGCGACCTCGGCGACGATCGACCGCAGCAGGTCGGCGTGCTGCTGCAGCAGCGCGTCGTCGAAGTCGCGGACGATCGCCCGGATCTCGGCGCGGGCGGCCGTGGCCGTCGTCTCGTAGACGTGGACGAACCCGTCGCGGCCCGAGGTCGCCTCGGGGGTCAGCTCGGGCGGCAGCGCCGCGACGATCCGGGCCGCCAGGCGCGAGGCGTTGACGAGCTTGCCCGTCGCGAACCCGGGGTGCACGTCGTGGCCCTCGATCGTCACGACGGCCTCGGCGGCGGTGAACGTCTCGTCCTGCAGCTCGCCCGGCTCGGACCCGTCGACCGTGTAGGCGCAGACCGCGCCGAAGCCCGCGACGTCGAAGCGGTGGGCGCCGCGGCCGATCTCCTCGTCCGGCGTGAAGCACACGCGCAGGGTGGGCCGGGGCAGCTCGGGGTGCGCGGCGAGGTGCGCGAGCGCCGTGACGATCTCGGCGACGCCCGCCTTGTCGTCCGCGCCCAGCAGCGTGTCGCCGCTCGAGGTCACGAGGTCGTGGCCGACGCGGGAGGCGAGCTCCGGCATCCGCGCCGGGGCGAGCACGGTGCCGGCCTTCGGCAGCCGGAGCTCGCCGCCGTCGTAGGCCTCGTGGACGAGCGGCTCGACGCCGTCGCCGGGGGCGTCCGGGCTCGTGTCGACGTGGGCGATCAGCCCGACCACCGGCCACGGCGTCCCGTCCGGCGCGGCCTCCGTGGTCGCCGGCAGCGTGGCGTAGACGTAGCCGTCGTCGTCCAGCTCGACGTCGGTCAGCCCGATCTCCCGCAGCTCGCCGACGAGCAGGCGGGACAGGTCGAGCTGCCGGAGGGTGCTCGGGCTGCCCTCGGCCTCGCGGTCGGACTGCGTCGACACGCGCACGTAGCGGGTGAAGCGGTCCAGCAGGCCGGGGGCGAGCTCCTCGGCCAGCCCGGAGGTGAACGGCGCGCGGGGGACGGAGGTGACGGCCATCGCCCAAGGGTGGCAGACGGCCGGGACCGCCCCGGCGCGGGCGCGCCCGGGCCGCAGGCGTGCAGCGCCGTCCTCCCCGGCCGGCCGGGGCACGCCGGGCGGTGCGCCGGTCCTCAGACGGCGGCCGGCGCCGCCCGGTGCAGCTCGACGACGTGCTCCTCGGGGCGGAACGTGCGGGTCTCGCGCCGGAACTCCGCCGCCAGGCCGGGGTAGAGCGTGCGGTTGCGGCCGTGCTCGTCGAGGTACCAGCTGTTGCAGCCGCCGACGATCCAGACGGTCCCCTGCATCCGCTCCTGCAGGTCGTCGTTCCAGGCGCGCTGCGCCTCGGGCGTCACCTCGATCGTCGCCACGTCGCGCTCGCGCATCGTCCTGAGCGCCTCGGACACGTAGTGCACCTGGCTCTCGATCATGAAGACCTGCGACGTGCTGCCCGTGCCGGTGTTGGGCCCCGAGAGCAGCAGCAGGTTGGGGAAGCCGGCGACCGACGTCCCACGGTGCGCCTCCATGCCGTCCCTCCACGCCTCGGTCAGCGTCACGCCGTCGCGCCCGGTGACCGTCATGCGCGAGAAGACGTCGGCGACGCCGAAGCCGGTGCCGCAGACCAGGACGTCGGCGGGGTGCTCGACGCCCTCGCCGTCGACGACGCCCTTCGCGGTGACGCGGGCGATCCCGGCCGTCACGAGGTCCACGTCGTCGCGGGCGATCGCCGGGTACCAGGCGTTCGAGAAGAGGATCCGCTTGCAGCCCATCCGGTAGTCCGGGGCGAGCTTCGCGCGCAGCGCCGGGTCGGGCACCTGGCTCCGCAGCATGCGGCGGCTGACGCGCTCGAGGCCGGCGAGCAGCGCGGGGCGCTTCGTCAGCTGGAGCGCCAGGAATTCGGTCAGGCCGAAGACCGTGCCGCGGACGGCGCGCTGCGCGGCGGGCACCCGGCGGTAGAGCCGCGCCTCGCGGGCGCCGATCTCGCGGTCGAGCTTCGGGGCGATCCACGGCGGGGTGCGCTGGAAGACCGTGACGCGCTCGGCGACGGGGGCGACCTCCGGGACGAGCTGGATCGCGCTGGCGCCCGTGCCGATGACTGCGACGCGCCGGCCGGTCAGGTCGAGGTCGTCGTCCCAGGCGGCGGTGTGGACGAGGGTGCCCTCGAACTCGTCGAGGCCCTCGAACGACGGCCAGTTGGGCTCCGTGAGCCCGCCGAAGCCGCCGACGACGACCCGGGCGGTCAGCTCGTCGCCGCCGTGGAGACCGATCCGCCAGCGCTGGTCGGCCTCCTCCCACGTCAGGGAGGCGACGTCCGCGCCGAAGCGCACGTGGCGGGTGACGCCGAACCGGTCGGCGGTCTCCTCCATGTACGCCCGGATCTCGGGCTGGCGCGCGTAGAGGTGCGACCAGTCCGGCTTCGGGGCGAACGAGAAGGAGTAGAGCGGGGTGGGGACGTCGCAGCCGCAGCCGGGGTAGCGGTTGTCGCGCCAGGTCCCGCCGACGCTCGCGGCGCGCTCCAGGACGAGGAAGTCGTCGTGGCCGTCGCGTTCGAGGGCGACGGCCATGGCGAGGCCGGCGAACCCGGTGCCGATGACGACGACGTCGTGGTGGACCGGGGAGGCGGCGACGGACACCCGCCCACGCTACCCGGGCGGGGACCCGGGCATCGGACGATCGTCGCGTGAGGGCGACCGGCGAGGCCGCGATGGGCGGACGGGCGGGGCGAGCGGGAAGGCGCCATGCCGATGTCACGGACCCGACGAACGGGTGTGCACCGAAGTGCTACCCTGGGTAGGAATGTGCGGTGTCCGCCTCCCGGCGTCCCGCCGACCGCCCGTGACAACGACCCGGATCGCCACGAGATGAACCTGACCGACCGAGGGATGGCCCTGGGCCTCCGCGCCCTGAACCGCTTCGCGGGCTCCGAGCTCGTCGACCGCGTGGGGGCGCGCCAGATCAGCGAGCGCGTCGTCCGCATCGGCGCCCAGCGCGGCTTCCAGGCCGCCGGCACCGTGGGGCGCACGTTCGCCAAGCGCTCCGGCGGCGGCTCGGCCTCGCGCCTGAAGCCCGCGAGCTCCGGCACGGGGCTCTTCGACCTGACGCCCGACGACGAGCAGGAGATGATCCAGTCCGCCGCGCGCGACTTCGCCGCGACGGAGCTGCGTCCCGCCGCCGAGGCCGCCGACACCGCCTGCGCGATGCCGGAGGGCCTGCTCGAGAAGAGCACGGAGATCGGCACGACGATGCTCGGCGTGCCGGAGGAGCAGGGCGGTGCCGTGCAGGAGCGCTCCGCCGTGACCTCCGTGCTGCTCGCCGAGGCGCTCGCCCACGGCGACCTGGGCCTCGCCTTCGCGGTCCTGGCGCCCGCCGCCGTCTCCACCGCCCTCGGGCTCTGGGGCGACGCGGACCAGCAGGCCACCTACCTGCCCGAGTTCGTCGGCGAGAACGTCCCGACCGCCGCGCTCGCCGTGCAGGAGCCGCGCCCGCTGTTCGACCCGTTCGTCCTGCGCACGACGGCCACGCGCGACGGCGACGACTACGTCCTCTCGGGCGTCAAGTCGCTCGTCCCGCACGTCGGCACCGGCGAGCTGTTCGTCGTCGCCGCCGACCTGGCCGACCGCCCGGCGCTCTTCCTCGTCGAGTCGAAGACCGCCGGCGTCCTCACGGAGCCCGAGCCCGCCATGGGCCTACGGGCCGCGGCCACGGGCCGCCTCGTCCTCGAGAACGTCCGCGTCCCGTCGTCCGCCCTGCTCGGCGGCGGCGACCCCGACGTCTACGCCGAGGCGATCCGCCTGGGCCGCATCGCCTGGGCGGCGCTGGCCACCGGCACGTCGCAGGCCGCGCTGGACCACGTGATCCCGTACGTCAACGAGCGCGAGGCGTTCGGCGAGCCCGTCTCGCACCGCCAGGGCGTCGCGTTCTCCGTGTCGAACATGGCGATCGACCTCGAGAGCCTGCGGCTGACGACCTACCGCGCGGCCAGCCGCGTGGACCTCGGCAAGAGCTTCGCCCGCGAGTCGCAGCTCGCCCGCCAGCTGACGACGCAGAAGGGCATGGAGATCGGCTCGCAGGCCGTCCAGATGCTCGGTGGCGCCGGCTACGTCAAGGACCACCCCGTCGAGCGCTGGTACCGCGATCTGCGCGCCGCCGGTGCCATGGAAGGCGCCCTGCTCGTTTAACGGGCGGACGATCTAGGAGAACTGATGATCAATCTCGAGTCCCCCAAGAAGTTCGCGCCGCTGATCGGGCAGGCCAAGCAGGTCGCCCGCGAGGTGCTGCGCCCGAACTCCCGCAAGTACGACCAGGCCGAGCACGAGTACCCGAAGGAGCTCGACATGCTGGCCGCGCTCATCGACGGCCTGAACGAC
>WLOB01000240.1 GCA_009699505.1 Actinomycetota bacterium
CCGCCCGTGCGGTCCGGCCCGCCCGTGCGGTCCGGCCCGCCCGTGCGGGCCGGCCGGACCGCGCCACGCCCCGGCGGGTCGGTCAGTCGTCGTCGCCGTCGTCGTCGCCCGTCGAGCCGGTGACCACGCCGTAGGAGGAGGAGAGCCGCACGACGCGCTCGGCGGAGCGCGAGGTCAGGACCTCGACCTCGTAGCGCGCCCGGCCCTCGTCCTCGACGTCGATGCCGGTGACGATGCCCCGGACGCGCTTCGTCGCGGCGCTCGCGGCCCGGCCGGCGGTCGCGTAGGTCAGGCCGTCGCGGTCGTCGCGGGTCGTGCGGGTCGCGCGGAAGCCGCTGTTCAGCCGCACCTCGCGGGCCTGCCCGCTCCGGGTCAGCACCTGCACGTCGTAGGTCACGCGGCCGTCGTCGGCGTCCCGCTCGATCGCGACCGCGCGGCCCGGCACCTTCCGCAGGGCGGCGGCGCGCGCCCTCGAGGCCTGGGCGTGCGTCAGACCGTCGTCGCCGGCCCGGGTGCCCACGGCGGGGGCGGGGCCGCCGGCGGCCGGGGCGGTCAGGACGACGGCGCCCTCGTCCGCGGCGCGGTCGTCGGCGCCGGCGATGGCGACGCCGCCGGCGGCGGTCGCGGCGGCGAGGGAGGCGGCGATGAGGGCGGTGCGGGGGCGGGACATGGGTGCTCCGTGGTCGGGGGTTCCGCCCCGGTCGTCTCCGTCGGACGGAGGGCCGGGGTGGCTCGGGGACCCACGCTACGCACGGCACATGAGCGTTCGATGAGACGGTCGGGCGACCGCGCGGGAGCGGGGCCGCGGGCCGCCGGAGACGTCAGGCCGCGAGGGACAGCCAGGCGTCCGTGCCGCCGCCGGTTCGCGGGTCGAGCCCGGCCCGGCCCCCGTGCGCGGCCGCCACGGCCGCGACGATCGACAGCCCCAGCCCGGTGCCGCGCCGCTCGTGACGGTCGCCCGCGCCGGTGACGAAGCGGTCGAAGACCCGCGGCCGGAGCGCGTCCGGCACCCCGTCGCCGCGGTCGAGGACGTGGATCCGGACCGCGTCGTCGGCGGGGGCGTCGACCCGCAGCTCGACGTCGCCGGCCCCGTGACGCAGCGCGTTCTCGACGAGCCCGGAGAGCGCGCGGTCCAGCTCGCCGGGGCGGCCGCGCAGCTCCGCGGGGGCTCCGGGCGGCACCACGACCGCGATCGACCGGCCCTCCGCGGCCAGGGCGCCGGAGAACCGGTCGCGCACCGCCTCGAGCAGCGGACCGGGGCGGAGGACCCCCCGGTCGTCGCGGCCGTCCGCCTCGGCACGGGCGAGGACGAGGAGATCGTCCGCGAGCCGCTCGAGGCGACGGGTCTCCTCCGACGCGGAGGCCAGCGCGGCACGGAGCTCGTCCGCGTCGCGCTCGCCGCGGCCCGCCAGGTCGAGCTCGGTGCGCAGGATGGTCAGCGGCGTCCGCAGCTCGTGGCTGGCGTCCGCGGCGAACGCGCGCTCCCGGCGGAACCCCTCGGCCTGGCGGTCCAGGAGCTCGTTCAGCGTCCGGCCCAGGCGCGCGATCTCGTCGCGCGACCCCGGCACGGGCAGCCGCTCGTCCGACGGGCCCTGGATGCCGGCGGCCCGCCGGCGCATCGCCTCGACGGGCCGCAGGGCGCCCGCGGCGAGCGCCCACCCGAGCAGGCCCGAGAGGACGAGGGCGACGGGCACGCCGACCAGGAGCGCGGTGTCGAGGGACGCCACGGCGGCGTCGCGCTCGTCGCTGCCCGTCGCGGCCACGACGACCGGCGTGTCCCCGCGGTCGTCGTCGACCGGCCGGGCGCGCACCCGGGCGGCGAAGGCGTCCGTGTCGCCGTCGTCGTCGCGGACGGCGACGACGCGCCCGTCGAGCGAGAGGTCGTCGCCGGCCGCGCGGGCCAGCTCGGCCGCGGTCAGGAGCGGTGCCGGCGCGAGCCCCGGGCTCGCGGCCAGGACGCGGCCCGAGCGGTCGAGCACCTGCACGACGACGGCGTCCTCGTCGGCCTCGCCCGTCGGCACCGCGTCCGTCGCGGCGCGTCCCGCCGCCAGCGACCCGGCGACGTCGGCGAGGCGCCCGTCGAGCGTGCGCTCCAGGCCCGCGTCGAGCGTGCTCGTCACCTGCCCGCGCAGGAACGCGCCGAGGCCGACGAGCACGACGGCCATCGCCAGGGTCGAGGCGACGACGACGCGCAGCCGGACGGAGAGCCGCCCCATCACGCGGCCCCGTCGTCCTTGGGGCCCGCGGCGCCGTCGGGTCCGCCGTCGCCCTCCGACTCCGCGTCGAGCCGGTAGCCGACGCCGCGCACCGTGGCGATGAGCGCCGTCCCGAACGGCCGGTCGACCTTCTGCCGCAGGTAGCCGACGTAGACGTCGACGACGTTGGACCGCGGGTCGTAGGCGTCGTCCCAGGCCGCCTCGAGCAGGGCGCGGCGGTCGAGCGCCTCACCGGCCCGGCGCAGCAGGACCTCGAGCAGCGCGAACTCCTTCTGCGACAGGTCGAGCTCCGCGTCGCCGTGCCACGCCCGGCGGGCCGCCGGGTCCAGGCGCAGCGGGCCCGCGCGCAGGACGACGGCCGCGCTCACGGGACCACGGCGCACGAGCGCGCGCAGCCGCGCCTCGAGCTCGCCGAAGTCGAACGGCTTGACGAGGTAGTCGTCCGCCCCGCCGTCGAGCCCGGCGATGCGGTCCTCCACCTCGCCGCGCGCGGTCAGCATGAGGACCGGGGTGCGCACCCCGTCGGCCCGCAGCCGGCGGCAGGTCTCAAAGCCGTCGATCGTGGGCAGCCCGACGTCGAGCACGACCGCGTCGTAGGCGGCGGAGCCCGCGCGCCACAGCGCCTCCTCGCCCGTGTCGGCGAGGTCGACGGCGTGGCCGGTCTCGCGCAGCCCGCGCGCCAGCAGGGCCGCGAGCTTCGCCTCGTCCTCGACGATCAGGAGCCGCACGGCGACGAGGGTAGTGCCACGCCGCCACGGGCACCGCGGGAGCCCGGGCCGGCCGTGCGCTACGGTTGCCCGGTCGATGTCGACGACCGCCCCTCGAGCCCTGCCTTTCGCAGCCGAGTACTCCCCGGTCGTCGCCCCGTGCCCCGTCGCGTCCTTCGTGGACTCGTACGCGTGGCGCTCCTGGCGATTTCGCTAGGCCCTCGGTCGTCGTGTCCTCCTGAACCCGGGGACGCGTCCCCGCCCCTCTCCCGTGGGGGAGCGCGCGACCGTCGGCCGGAAGACCCACCTCCGCCGACGGGACGGCGTCACACAACCCACCGGAGACGGCGGGCGTACCGTCGACACAGGACTCGGTGGGGCGCCCGCGAGGAGCAGCACATGATGATCGTGATGAAGGCCGATGCGACGCAGGAGGAGATCGACACCGCGGTCTCCCGCGTGCAGGACGGCGGGGCCCGCGTCCACGTCAGCGCGGGGGCCGAGCGGACCGTGATCGGGGCCGTCGGCATCGACCCGCAGCAGCGCGAGCGCCTCGCCGCGCTGGCGACGGAGCCCGGCGTGGACCGGGTCGTGCCGATCTCGAAGCCCTACAAGCTGGCTTCGCGCGAGTTCGGGCCCGACGCCGAGTCGGCGCTCGAGATCGCCGGCCGGACGATCGGCGGCGGGGCGTTCGCGACGATCGCCGGCCCCTGCACCGTCGAGAGCTACGAGCAGACCATGTCGACCGCGAGGACGATGCTCGAGGCGGGCGTGCAGTTCTTCCGGGCCGGCGCCTACAAGCCGCGCTCGTCGCCCTACAGCTTCCAGGGCCTCGGCCGGGAGGGGCTCGACATCCTCCGCGCGGTCAAGGAGGAGACGGGGCTGCCGATCGTCACCGAGCTCATGGACGTCCGCGACGTGGAGGCGGTCTGCGAGGTCGCCGACGTCATCCAGGTCGGCGCGCGCAACATGCAGAACTACCCCCTGCTGACCGAGATCGGACGCAGCGGCACGGCGACGCTGATCAAGCGCGGTCTGGCGGCGACGATCGAGGAGCTCCTGATGGCGTCGGAGTACGTCCTGAAGGAGGGCAACCCGCACGTGATCCTCTGCGAGCGCGGCATCCGCACGTTCGAGACGTCGACCCGCTTCACGCTCGACATCGCGGCGGTGCCGGTCCTCAAGGAGCTCACGCACCTGCCGGTCGTCGTGGACCCGTCGCACGCCGCCGGTCGGCGCGACCTCGTCCTCCCGCTGTCGATGGCCGCGGCGGCGGCCGGCGCGGACGGGATCATCGTCGAGACCCACCCCGAGCCCGAGAACGCCGTCTGCGACGGGCCGCAGCAGCTCCGGGCGGACGGGTTCGCGACGTACCTGCGGCAGGTCGAGGCCGCAGCGGCCCTGGCGGGGCGCGCCCCGGCGCCCGTGACCGTCCCGGCCTGATCCACCGGCACCGCCCGTTCCGGGGCCCGCGTCACGCGGGCACCCGGGGGCGGTCCGTAGGATCCCGGGCCACCAGGCGGGGCCGCGCGTCCCGCGGGGCGGGCGGGCCCCCCGAACTCTCACCGCACCAGGCAAGGACCACCACCGGATGGACGTCCGCTTCGACCCCTCGGGGCCGCTCAAGGGCCGGCTGACGCCGCCCGCCGACAAGTCGATCAGCCACCGCTCCGCGATGGTCGGCGCCATGGCCTCCGAGCCGGTCGTCGTCACGAACTACCTGGCGGCCGAGGACACGATCTCGACGCTCGGCGCCATGAGCACCCTGGGCGCGCTCGTCGGCCGGGAGGGCAGCCGCGTGACGATCCGGGGCGTCGGGCTCCGGACCCCGGACGCGCACGGCGAGACGATCGACGTCGGCAACGCGGGCACCCTGATGCGCCTGCTGCCGGGCTGGCTGGCCGGGCAGGACGGCCGGTCGTTCCGCTTCGACGGCGACGCGTCCATCCGCCGCCGGCCCGTCGACCGCATCGCCGAGCCCCTGCGCCTCATGGGCGCCAACATCGAGGCCACGGACGGCCGGCTCCCGCCCTTCACCGTCCACGGCACGCAGCTGCGCGGCATCACCTACGAGCTGCCCGTCGCCTCCGCGCAGGTCAAGAGCTGCGTGCTCCTGGCCGGCATGCTCGCGGAGGGCGAGACGACCGTCGTCGAGCCCGTCGCCTCGCGCGACCACACGGAGCGGCTGCTCTCGCGCCTCGGCGTGCCGCTGTGGCGCGACGGGGACCGGATCACCGTCGGCCACGTCGACGAGCTGACCGTGGAGGACATCCACGTCCCCGGCGACATCTCCTCCGCCGCGTTCCCGATCGTCGCCGGCGTGCTCGTCCGCGGGTCGCGGCTCCTCGTCGAGGGCGTCAACGTCAACTGGACCCGCGTGGGCATCCTCGACGTGCTCGAGCGGATGGGCGCGGTCGTCGTCGGCGAGCGCGAGCGGCGCCAGGACGGCGTCGTGCCCGGCGAGGAGCCCGTCGCGGACCTCGACGTCGCCCACGGTCCGCTGCGCGGCACCGTCGTAGAGGCCGAGGAGGTCCCGCTGGTCATCGACGAGCTGCCGCTCGTCGCCCTGCTGGGCTGCTTCGCCGAGGGCGAGACGATCGTCCGCGGCGCCGAGGAGCTCAAGCACAAGGAGTCCGACCGCATCGCGACCGTCGTGCACGGCCTGCGTGGCCTGGGCGCGGACATCGAGGCGACCGACGACGGGTTCGTCGTGCAGGGCGGCACCGGCATCCGCGGCGGCACCATCGAGGCGCACGGCGACCACCGCCTGGCGATGCTCGGCGCCGTCGCCGGCCTCGCGTCGCGCGAGGGCGTGACCGTCGTCGGCATGGAGGCCGCCGAGGTGTCGTACCCGAGCTTCGCCGACCACGTCGCCCACCTGCAGCGCCGCGCGGGCACCTGAGCGCCGGGTACGGGGCTCCCATGTCCCCGCGCATCGACGACCTCGACGTCCGCGACCTGCCGACCCGCCACGGCACCGTCCGGGCCGCGGTCGGCGGGGACGGCCCGCCGCTCCTGCTGCTGCACGGCTACCCCGAGACCCACCTCATGTGGCACGCGGTCGCGCCGCGCCTCGCCGAGCGGTTCACGGTCGTCGTGGCCGACCTGCCGGGCTACGGCGCGTCGTACCGGCCCGAGGTCGCGGACGACCACGCGCCGCACGGCAAGCGGGCGTGGGGCGAGGCCCTCGCCGACGCGATGACGCACCTCGGTCACGAGCGCTTCGCCGTCGCCGGGCACGACCGCGGGGCCCGCGTCGCCTACCGGATGGCCCTCGACCTGCCCGACCGGGTCACGCACCTCTGCGTGCTCGACGTCGTCCCGACGCTCGAGGTCTGGGAGCGCGCGGACGACCGCCTGGCGATCGCCTATTGGCACTGGGGGTTCCTCGCCCAGGCCGCCCCGCTGCCCGAGGCCCTGATCGGCGGGGCCCCCGGCGCGTTCTGGGACGCCCACGTCACCCGCATCGGGATCGACCCGTCCGACGCGGAGCGCTACCCGCCCGACGTGGTCGCCGCGTACCGGGCGCAGCTCAACGACCCCGGCTTCCGCACCGCGATCTGCGAGGACTACCGCGCCGGCGCCACCGTCGACCGCGCGCACGACGCCGCGGACCGGTCGGCGGGCCGGCGGATCGCCTGCCCGACGCTCGCCCTCTGGGGGTCCCGTGGCGCGCTGGGGATCCTCCACGGCGACGTCGTCGACGTGTGGCGCCCGTGGTGCGACGACGTCCGCGGCCACGCGCTGGACGCGTCGCACTTC
>WLOB01000241.1 GCA_009699505.1 Actinomycetota bacterium
ACCCGGGCATCGCTGCAGCGATGGGCCGGCGCTGCCCCGCAACCGGGAGCGGCGCCTGTGGTGTCGCCGCCGGCGAGGTCACGACCTGCTGGGGGCCTCTTCGATCCTGAGTGGGGACCGTTCGAGCACGAACCTTTCGGCTCGGCCGCCGGCGGCTGAGCTGATGGCGGAGCCCGGCGTCTCAGCACGGCGCCGCGAACACGTCGAGGCGTTGTGCGAGGAGCACCGGGTCCGGTGGGTCATCCGGAGGGACCACCCGCGGGCGCACGCGGACCCGGGCGAGCGGGTCATCACGACGCTGCCAGTGACGATGGTCCGCAGCTACTTCACGGCGCTGCACGAGATTGCGCACTGCGTCTTGGGCTACGACCACGGCGCGCCCGCTGCGCCGCAAGAGGTCGCAGCATGGGAATGGGCGATCGCCACGGCGATCGAGGACCCAACCCCCGGCCTGCTGCGCCACATCTTCCGGGTCCTCTGGCACTACCTGCTGCGCGACATGCAGCATCCACATGAGGAACAGCGGACATTCCCGGAGCCCGACGATCCGTTCTGGGCGATGCTCGGCAGCCTCGACGACGGGGCGCGGCTGCTCTACGAGGCGGCGAAGCTCACCGACTTGAAGATCGTGCCAGAGACCAGCGACTGGGAGTGGCGGATCCTCGACACGGAGGACGCCGACCGCGCACAAGCGATCATCGACCGCTTCCGGCAGGGCGTCGCCGACGAGGAGGCCCGCGCCGACGCCAAGCTCGCAGCCCTGCGATCGCGGTGGGGCCCGCCGCAGCCGGCCGCGAAGGGCGCGGCCGCGCAGATCGGCGAAGGCAAAGCGGTGCACGCCTTCCGCGGCGCGGGGAGGTTCGGTGTCGTCCTTGGCGCAGACGATCAGAACAACGGAGCGTTGTGGTGTTCCTCGCCGGGTTTCGTCCACCCGGCGCAGCCGGGTGCAGCGGTGACGTGCCGTCGGTGTCTCGCCGAAGTGGCCCGGCGGTGAGCTAGGCGTCGCTCGGCGCGCAGGCGGTGTGGACGAGCGCGTCTTTGACTAGGCGATGCGAGTCCATGACGCGGATTGGCTGTTCACACGCTGCGCAGTCCTTCAACGTGCCGCCCAGCCAGGCCTTGACGGCGTCGCGGCGGTCCGCCGGCAGCGGTTGCAGGAAGTCGTCGTAGCTGTCGGGATCCACGCGGTCACGGTAGCGCCGGGCGCGGCGACAGCCCGCATGTTGGAAAGGTCACGACGAGGCGTGCGGCGCCCTACGAAACGAATGCGCCGCCGGGAACAGGTCACCGGCGGCGCATCGTGCGTGTGTGTGAGTGGGATGTGCCGCCGACCGTGTCGGCGACGCCCGTAAGTTGGCGGGAGGTGTCTAGGAACCCGCCGTCGTGTTGTCCCGTCCAGGCCCCAGGAAGAGCCAGGACGACACCAACGGTACCTATCGCGCTGGTCTGATTCCAGGGCTCGTCTACGCGGCGGTGTACCGGGCGCCCTGGCGCTCGCCGGTGCGGTGGATGACGCCGCTTGCCAGCGCGCGGTTGAGCATTCGCGTGACGTGGTGCCCCGGCACGGTGGGCTCGATCCCCAAGACTTTTCGGAGCTCGCGGGAGGACAGCGGCCGACCGGCGTCGTTGAGCGCGGCGGCGAGAACGTCGTCGGGGATGTCGACGCTGCGACGGCGGGCGTTGCCGCCAAGCGGGGGCGGCGTCGCCGGCTTCCTGGGCTCGCCCGCCTCTCGCTCCACGCGTGCCTCAGGAGCCACGGTGACCGATGCGGCAACGGGTGCGTTGTCGAGCCTCGCGGCGAGGCGCTCGAGCTCGAGGCGCTGATGTTCGAGCGCCGCCTCGAGCGCGGCGACCCGCTCGTCGGCCAGCGGCGCCGGCGACGTGTCCCGTTCGACCGCCTCGGCCTCGGTGTGGTGTCGCGGTGTGATCGACGCCCCCTCGGGGAGCTCGGTGCGGTCGTGGGCACCGATACGCGTGAGGACCAACGGGCCGGCGGCCGGTTGCCAGTAGAAGAGGAACCGGTCGTCGCCGGGCAGTGGATAGCGCCAGCCGACCGCGTGGTCGCCGTCGCGAATGACCGGCACGCCGTCCTGCTCGACTCGTCGCGGGACCGGGGTGACCTGCGTCCACGCATACCCGCTGATGACGCGAGCCGCGGCCGCGGCAACGGCTGCCCGGGCGGGTTCGTGGATCTCGAGTTGAGCGGCCAGCTCGCGGTGCAGCCGGTAAGGCTGCAGGCCGAAGCGGTTGCGGTCGGCGGGGTCCGGAAGCATCGCCAGCCAAGCCCGCGTGACCTCCAGGCGAAGCTCGTCCTCTCCGGGTCCCACGACGCGCAGGGGCTTCTGGACCTCGAGCGCAGGGGCCGGCGACGGATCAGACTCGACGGCATTGGGAGGCATCGGCGTCTCCGAGATCGGTGCGGCCGGTCGGACGGGCCGCGGCCGCTCTGCGGACGCGGTGGTCGGCGACACCGCGGCTCCGGTGGCCGCAGCTGCAACTGTCGGTGGCGCAGTGGGTCGGACCGGTCGGCCGCGAATCGGGGGTGGCGCACCGTTGCGGTGCGGGGGCGTCAGCGGGGCTCTCGAGGTCAACTGCAGTCCTTGCGGGGGTTGACGCCAGCGGCCGGCGAGTCGGGCGCGCTTCTCTGATGGGGACGAGTCATCGCTGTCGGCGAGGACAAGTGGGTGGCGACTGGGATGGCTGCCGGCGAGATCGATCGGCCAGTAGATCCGGGCGGCGCCGTTGAAGACCGACATGCCGTCGGGCAGCAAGCGGGAGAGCTCGACGGTCAGCTTCGACTTCGGGACCTGGCGAATGGCGACGACGTCGCCGGCCCCGGCGACCAGCGGCAGGACGTCATCGGGGTGAAAGAACGGGTCGTGCTCTTTGTTCCGGACCGTCACGAGGACGAGCGGTCGAGATCGATCGCGGTTGAGGATCCACGCACTGAGTTCACGGACGTCGGCCACGGTCTGCGCGACCGACGGCTCACCCGGGGGGCAGAAGAACGACGGAACTGTTGGTGTTTCGAGCACGATCTGGTTCCTGGGGACGCGACACCAACACCTCGGCGGGCTGGCGCTTCCGACACACGTGGGGATACTGCCAGCACCCTAGTCGCGACCGAGGTCGCTGTCGTTGTTATACGTCGGTTCTCGACCGTCTACGGACGCTTTGGCATCCTGTGTCGGTGCTCGCCAGCCCAATTCGCACTGCCGTCGCTGTTGCAACGCTTCCGGTGCGGGTGATGCGTTCACTGTTGCCGACGGCTGCTGAGGCGGCCACGCCCGCGCCTCTCGTGCCCTCCCCCGCGGCGCCCGCTGGCGCGCGGGTCGGGAAGTACGACGTCGCCCTTCTCGAGCTTGCGGCGGAGCGCCCGGGTATCACCGTCGCGATGGCGGCCGGGAAGATCGGTGTGCCGGCCTCGGGGCTGTATCCGACGACTCGCCGCCTTGAGAGCCAGGGGCGCCTCGAGAAGCGCGGTCGCGGGCTGCACGCCGGCTAGCGGACGCCACGCTGCCGGTGACTATCGACGCGGGGATATCAGCGCGGCAAGCTGGTGCTCGTCGATGCGTCGTACCCCCGGGAGTGCCAGGAGGCGCCGACTCCAGGTGAAGGCTCGGCCGCCGTACTCCGGTGCGATGGACGAGCGAGGAATCTCGAGCGCTTCTTCCGGGACGAAGTCCTCGTCGATGCGGAGCGCGAACAGCAGGTCGTAGGGCTCATGCACGGCGGGAATGCGGGTGCGACGGTTTTCGGGTGTTGATCTCAGGGTCTTGACCGACACTCGGCGCCCGTCGCGGTTAACGAGGTCGTAGCCCTGAGTCGACGCTGGCGCTAGAGGCGCCCCGTAGTAGGCCGACGCGATGAGTTCCCCGTACTCCCCCACGGTGCTTCGGGACCGGAATCCAAGCTCGCGGAGCCGGTCGATCTTGCGGCGTCGAAGTCGGTCGAGTTCAGCGAGCTCGTCGAGGACCTGGCGCGCTTCGACGAGCAGCGCTCGGGTGTCGACGGGCCGTTGCTGCATCGGTCCAAGCGTACGAGGCCGGCGTCGGAGGTCAGCTCGGCGCCGAGCGACGCGGCAGACTGGCGCTATGAGTACGCCTCTGCTCACCGCCGGCGTTCGCGTTCCCTCGGGCCCGCACGCTCCGCTGCGTCTGGACTTCGACCTTCATGCCCTTCGTACGGTGCTGCTCAGCCGGCAGAGCGTCGCGTCGCTCGACGCTGGCCTGTGGGACAAGCCGGGGGTGTACGTGCTGGTCGGCACGATCGCCTACGGCGAGAAGACTGAAGTGCGTGTCGGGCAATCGGTGAAGCTCAAGGGTCGGCTGGAGTCCCACGTGCGTTCCCCTCCGATCCCGTGGTGGCGTGCCCTCGCGGTCATCCGGGACACCACCGTTGGCTTTCACTCCGCGCAGATCGGTTACATCGAAGGAGCGCTCGCAGACGAGCTCCGTGCTCGGCCTGGCATCAAGCTTTTCGAAGGTAAGAGGGACGCCGACACGACGCTGCCCACGTACGAACGGACGGCCCTGGATGCATTCGTACAGACGATCCTCGAGGCGCTGAAGATCGTCGGGGTGTCTCTGCTCTCGCCGGCCAACGAAGGCGCTGAGGAGGAAGAGATTTCAAAGCCGGGGGCCACCCACACCCGGGTAGCCGGCACGATCTCCGACCTCTTGTCGGCCGGCATCCTGTCGGCAGGAGATGGCCTCGAGGCTAGTCAGAAGAACCGCACGACGGGCGAGACCCGTCTCGCGCAGGCCGAGGTCCTCGCGTCCGGGCAACTCCGGGTCGATGGTGTCTCCTACAGCTCGCCGAGCACCGCCCTCACGCGCGGGCTCGATGTTCCGGCCGGGAACGGCTGGAAGGGGTGGAAGGTCGCCGGGACCAGCACCACGCTCGCTGACCTCCGCGACCGCCTCGATACTCCGGCACCTGACGCAGTCTGATCCGGTTCTGCGGGTCCTCGGGGACGGGCGGAGCGTCGGCTCGGTGTGAGACGATCGCGAGCATGGATGACACGCTCGCAACCGCCCCCCGGCGCGCTGCGGCGTGAGCACCCCCGCGAACCTTCTCCCGGCCCCGTTGGCCGCTCGAGATCTCGGTGCACGAGGCTCGCGCGGACCCGTCGGTGACGCCGACCCCGCCGCTTCCCTAGGCCCCGCCTCGCTGGCCGTCCTGGCCTCAATTCCGGCGTGGTGGGAGGCTCGAGCAATCACTGCGGGGCTCTCGGGGACATGGCTAGATATCGAGCACGCGCTCCAGCTCGAGCTCCCGGCCGGGATCCGAGCACTTCGGCCGGATCCGGCGATCACGGTCGACACCCTTCCGGACGAAATCGGGGCCGCGTACGCGGCGTCGCTGGATCCGAGCACGCGAGCCCGCCATGGCCGCCATTACACCCCCTTGGCCCTCGCCGAGCACCTCTGGTCGATGACGCGTACGGCCCTGGGGCACGGGGCCCCGTACAGAGCACTGCGCGGCCTTGTGCGAGACCCTGCTTGCGGCGCCGGCGTCCTTCTGCTGCCTGCTCTCCGGGAACACCTCGGTGCCACCGTCAAAGCCGACGCTCGAGTCGCCCTGGCGGGACTTCCGAACTTCATCGAAGGAATCGATGCGGACCCTGCCGCGGTCTGGGTCGCCAACGCCACCTTGGCCGCTGAGGCGCTCCCCTTGCTGGCCTCGGTCCCCGCCCGCCGCCGGCGCCCACTCCCCGCACTCGCCCACGTCGGCGACGGTCTCGCGGCCGGCCGCCGGCCGGCTCGCGCGGTGATCATGAACCCGCCGTACGGACGCGTGAAGCTCGAGCCCAGCGAGCGCGAGCGGTTCGCGAACGTCCTCTACGGACACGCCAACCTCTACACCCTCTTCATGGCCGCCGGCGTCGAGGATCTCGACCCCGACGGCGTCCTCTCCGCCCTGGTCCCCACGTCGTTCACAGCAGGGCGGTATTTCTCCACGCTGCGGGCCGAGCTCAGTCAGACCGCACCGCTTCGGGACGTCGCGTTCGTCGCGCAGCGCGACGGGATCTTCGCCGGCGTCCTCCAAGAGACATGCCTGGCCGTCTTCACCAAGAAGAAGCCTCGGAAGACCGCAATCGCAGCGATCAACGGACACGTCTCCAACGTCGCGCAGGTCCGCTCCCCACGGGGAGAGCTCCCCTGGCTCCTCCCCCGCCGGTCCGACGACGCACACATCGCGGCCGCGGCGGCCACCATGCCGATGACGCTCCTCAGCGCCGGCTGGCGTGCCTCGACAGGACCCTTGGTGTGGAACAGGCGACGCCCTGACCTCTCCCCCACGCGCGGAGCAGGCCGGGTGCCAATCGTTTGGGCCGCCGATCTCGACGGCGGAACCCTGCACCGCGACCCGTACCGCGACGCAATGCGGTTCATCAAGCTGCGCGACGCGGCCGACCGAACGACGTTCGTGCTCGAGGAGCCCGCGATCCTGGTGCAGCGCACCACCGCCCCGGAACAGACACGGCGGATCGTCAGCGCCCAAATCACAGCCGAAGACCTCGAGCATTGGGGCGGCGCCGTCGTCATCGAGAACCACGTGAACGTGCTGCGACCCGTCGCCGGCAGCGAGCCGCTCCTCAACGCCGACGCGCTGGCGACCGTGCTCGCCACGCAGACCATCGATCAGCTCATGCGG
>WLOB01000242.1 GCA_009699505.1 Actinomycetota bacterium
CACCGACCCGGCGTTCCCCGAGGAGCAGGCGCTCGAGATCGTCGACCAGGCCCACCGGCTCGGGATCCACGTGCGCGTGGCGCCGTCGACGATGGAGATCCTCGTCCACCGCGCGGAGTTCCTCCCGGGCCAGACCGTCCCGCTGTTCGAGCTCAAGCCGCCGGTCTCCGAGGGCCTCGACTTCGCGATCAAGCGGTCGTTCGACCTGCTCGTGTCGATCACGATCCTCTTCATCCTGAGCCCGCTGCTCCTGATGATCGCCGCGGCGGTCCGGTTCACGAGCTCGGGACCCGTCGTCTACCGCTCGCGCCGGCCCGGCGTCGGCGGCGTGCCGTTCGACTGCCTCAAGTTCCGGACGATGTACCAGGACGCCGACGTCCGCCAGCACGAGCTCGAGGAGCTCAACGAGGCCGGCGGCGCGATCTTCAAGATGCGCAACGACCCGCGGGTCACGCCCGTCGGCCGGATGCTGCGCCGGCTGTCGCTCGACGAGCTGCTCCAGCTCATCAACGTCCTGCGCGGCGAGATGTCGCTCGTCGGCCCGCGCCCGCTCCCCCAGCGCGACTACGACCGGCTCGAGGAGTGGCACAAGAAGCGCTACCTCGTGCTCCCCGGCGTCACCGGCCTGTGGCAGGTCTCGGGCCGCTCCGACCTCGACTTCGACGACATGGTGCGCCTCGACTTCCTCTACCTCGAGCGCTGGTCCGTGTCGCTCGACATGTCGATCCTCGTGAAGACCATCCCCGCCGTCTTCGGGCGACGCGGCGCGTTTTGAGCTCGACCTCGGCGTCCCGCCCGTCCGACCTCAAGGGTCACGGGTTCCTCTTCCAGCAGCTCGTCCAGCGCGAGCTGCGGCAGAAGTACCAGGGCTCCGTCCTGGGGCTGCTCTGGTACCTCGTCAACCCGCTGCTGCTGCTCGGGGCGTACTACCTGATGTTCGGCGTGGTGCTGAAGCCCGGCTTCAGCCACCCGGCGTACCCGCTCTTCATCATGACCGCGATGGTCGTCTGGCTGTTCGTGCAGCAGACGCTGCCGGCGGCGGGCGACAGCCTCCTGGCGCAGGCCGCCCTGCTGCGCAAGGCCCGCTTCCCGCGGGAGATCATCCCCACGGCCGTCGTGACGGTGCAGGCCCTGACGTTCGCGGCGCTCCTGGCGGTCGTCGCGGTGCTCACGGTCGCCTTCCGCGGCACCCTCGGGTTCCCGCTGCTCCTGCTGCCCGTCGTCGTGCTGCTGCTGATCCTCTTCGTGCAGGGCCTGGCCCTGGCGATCTCGGGGCTGCACGCGCACTTCCGGGACGTCCAGCCGATCGTCGGCGCGATCCTCGTCCCGTGGTTCTTCGTGACGCCGATCTTCTACCGGCCGACCGACATCACGGACCAGTCGTTGGCCCGCTTCGCGCTCGAGTGGCTGAACCCGGTCGCGCCGTTCGCCGAGGCCGTGCGGACGATCCTCTACGACGGCAACGTGCCGTCGGCGGAGACGCTGGTGTACCTCGTCGTGGTGTCCGCGCTGGCCCTGGGGATCGGCGCGGCGCTGTTCCGCCGGCTCCAGCGCGACCTCGCGGTGATGCTGTGAGCGGCGGCTACGAGCAGGACCGCGTCCCCGCCGGGACGATCGAGCTCGAGGCCGCGACGCGCTCGTTCCGCGTGCAGGCCGACGCCGGCCGGACGCTGAAGGAGCTCGTCCTGCGGTCGGGCGCCCGCCGCAAGGGCGTGCGCGGGCCCGAGGAGGTCTGGGCGCTCCGCGGGGTCGACCTGCGGATCGAGCCCGGCGAGACCGTCGCCATCGTGGGCCGCAACGGCGCGGGCAAGAGCTCGACCCTCCGCGTCCTCGCCGGCATCGTCCCGCTCGACGGCGGCGTCGTCCGCATCGGCGGGCACGTCGCCGCGCTCCTGGACCTCGCCGCCGGCTTCAGTCGCGACTTCTCCGGCCGCGAGAACATCATGATGGGCGGCGCCCTCTACGGCCTGACGCGCCGCCAGGTGGAGGAGCGGCTCGAGGAGATGGTCGCGTTCTCCGAGCTCGGCGAGTTCGTCGACCTGCCGCTCAAGGCGTACTCGAGCGGCATGCTCGTGCGCCTCGCGTTCGCGATCGTCGCCTTCCTCGACGCCGACGTGCTCCTCATCGACGAGGTCCTCGCCGTCGGCGACGGCGCGTTCCAGCGCAAGTGCGAGGAGCGGATCGCCGCCCAGGTCGCCGGCGGCTCGACGCTCGTCCTCGTCTCGCACGACCTGTCCCTGATCGAGCGCACCTGCCGCCGCACCGTCCTGCTCGAGGGCGGCCGCGTCGCCGCGGACGGCCCCACCGAGGTCGTCCTGCAGCAGTACGTGCGCCTCCTGGAGGGCGAGGCCGCGCCCGTCCGTGGCACGGACCACCTCGCCGAGGTGGCCGCCGGTACGACCGGTCCCGTGACCGGGGAGGACGAGGCATGAGGCCCGAGGACGCCCTGACGCACGCCCGGCGACTAGCCGGGGAGCACGCCGCGACGACGATCCCGCCCGGCGGGCTCGAGGTCGAGCGCTCCGACCAGCCCAGCGACGACCAGCTCGTGCAGTGGGCCGTCATCGAGCCGGACCTGCGCGAGGTCCGCTCGACCCGCCCGGGCCCGGTCGGCAAGGCCGTCACCGCCGTGAAGCAGGGCCAGCTGCGCCTGCTCGGCCAGTACCACGCGCAGGTCCAGTCGGTCCAGAACCGGCTGAACGTGCACCTGTCGCTGCGCTCGACGCTCATGCGCGAGGAGCTCCAGGCGATGAAGGCCGAGATCCGCTTCCTGCGCGGCCGCGTCGAGGAGCTCGAGGGCCGCGCGGGCATCGTCCCCCCGCCGGAGCCCGGCCACGGCGCGCAGACCTTCGGCGATCCGCTCCCCGAGGCCCCGACGCCCGTGAACCCCGAGCCCGGCGAGCCGTCCGACCCGTTCGGCGTGGCGGACCTCTCCGACGGCCCGGAGGGCCCGCGATGAGCCTCGTCGTCCACCAGGTGATCGGCGGCGCCGGGCCCTACGACGCGATCACGAACCAGGCGCTGCGGTTCCGGAGGCTCTTCGACCGGTGGGGCTGGGGCGGCACCGACGCCGCGGTCCACATCGACCCGCGGATGACCTCGAAGTTCGTCCCGATGCGGTCGCTCGTGCCGCACCCCGACGAGGTGATCTTCACCCAGTACTCGGCCTACACGCCGGGCCTGCGCGACCTGCTCGAGGACCACGGCCGGTCCCTCGTCCTCTGCCAGAACATCACCCCACCCGAGTGGTTCTGGCAGTACGACCCCCTGACGGCGCTGCAGTGCTACCTCGGCCGGCGCGACGCGGAGCGCGTCATGGGTGCCGCCACCGTGCCCGCCGGCGCCTCGCGGTACACCGCGGAGGAGTTCGGCGCCGACACCGTCATCCCGATCCTCTTCGAGGCCGAGCGCTACGGCCGCCGCGGCGAGCTCCGCGAGCCGGCCCCGGCCGGCGGCGAGGTCCTCTTCGTCGGCCGCCTCTGCCCGCACAAGCGCCACGACTCGCTGGTCCGTGCCGTCGCGCTCCTGCGCGCCCGCCACCGCCCCGACGCCACCCTGCGGATCATCGGCGAGCCGGTCAATGACCACTACGGCGCGATGGTCCAGGAGCTCGGCGAGCGCCTGCTCGGCGACGCCTTCACGTGGGAGCGCGGGCTGACGCAGGAGGAGCTCGCCGACCGCTACCGCGGTGCGGACGCCCTCTGCTGCATGTCGGAGCACGAGGGCTTCTGCGTGCCGATCCTCGAGGCCTTCCACTACGGCCTCCCGGTCGTCGGCCGGCCCTCCGGCGGCGTGGCCGAGGTCGCGGGCGACGCCGCGCTCCTGACCGCCGACGAGGACCTCGGCGTGGTCGCCGCCCTGCTCGACACCGTCCTGGGCGACCGGGAGCTGCGCGCGGAGCTGCTCGAGCGCGGCCGCCGACGCCTCGTGGCCTACGACGAGACGACGACCGCCGGGGCCCTGCGCACGGCGATCGAACGGGTCGTCGCGGTCGCCGACGCCCACTGAGCGGCACGTCGGGGCCCCGGACGGGCGCAGGCGGATCGGCGCCCCCCGGACGGGCGCAGGCGGATCGGCGCCCCCCGGGCGGGCGCAGGCGCGCATCCGGACCCGACGACCCGCCGCCCGCCGGTACGCTCGGCGCATGTGCGGCCGCTACACCACCGCCGGGCAGCCGGCCGAGTTCGACGCGCGCTTCGACGCCTCGGCGGCGGAGCTCGGCTCGTCCCTGGGCCGCTACAACGTCGCGCCGCGCCAGCAGGTCGGGGTGGTCGAGCGCGCGCAGGACGGCGAGCTGACCGGTCTGACCGCCCGCTGGGGCCTCCTGCCGCGGTGGGCCAAGACCAGCAAGGACCGGCTCCAGCCGATCAACGCCCGCAACGACAAGCTGCTCGAGTCGAAGATGTGGCGTCCCCTGCTGAACTCGGCCGCCCACCGGGTCCTGATCCCGGCGGACGGCTGGTACGAGTGGATCAAGGCCGAGGCGAAGGGCGAGAAGCCCGCGCCGTTCCACCACCGGGTCGACGACGGCGGCTGGTTCGCGTTCGCGGGCCTGAAGAACGTCACGAAGGTCGACGACCTGGACGAGCCGATCACGACCGTCACGATCATCACCACGACCGCCAACGGCCCGGCCGCCCGCGTCCACGACCGCATGCCCGCGGTGCTCGCCGGTCGCGAGGAGGAGCTGGCCTGGCTGAACCCCGACCTGGGGGCCGAGGACGCGATCGAGCTGATCCAGCCCCTCGCCGACGACCGCGTCACCCTGTCGCCGGCGTCGAAGAAGGTCAACGCCGTGAAGAACCAGGGCGAGGAGCTGCTCGACCCGTCCGTCGAGATCGACTGACGGACACGGCGCCCGTCGCCCCGCGGACGACACCGACGCCCGGGACGGCACGCCCGTCCGCCGGCACGGGCACGCGGCACCCCGCCGCCCGGCCCCGGAACGACAGAACCCCCCGTCGGTGACGGGGGGTTCGTGCGCAGTGCCTCGGGAGGGACTCGAACCCTCAACCTTCGGATTAAGAGTCCACTGCTCTAACCAGTTGAGCTACCGAGGCCCGAGCATCGTACAAGATGCCCGGGGATCGATGTCGCGTCCTCGGAGGGGCTAGTTGCCCTCGTCCGGGAGCGTCACGGTGCCACCCGGGGTGGTCCCGCCGCCCTGCGCGGCCTGCAGCGCCTGCTGGGCCTTCGTGTCGTTCGGGTTCTTCGCCAGGGCGATCGTCGCGTCGATGAGCTTCGCGTCGCTCTTCGGCGCGACGTCGCGCAGCTTGCCCTCGGTGATCTTCGCCAGCCGCTCGCGCTTGGCGGCGTACTGGGCCTGCAGGAGCGCGATGTAGGTCTCCGCCGGGACCGGCGTGTCGTCGGACTCGGCCTTCTCCTCGACCGCCTGCGTGGCGAGGCCCTGGGCGTCGGCCCAGTCGGCGGGCCGGTTGAGGTTCTCGGGCGAGAACGCCGTGGCCATGCGGTTGGCGACCTGCACGTCGACGGGGTCGGGGTCGAGCGCGAGGTACGTCGTCCACGCGTCGGCCGCCCGCGTGAACTGCTCCTTCGCCTCGGGCGTCGCCGCCGTCGCGTCCTGCGGGATCTGCTCGACGCCGGCGGCGTAGCGCAGCGAGGCGATCGAGCCCCAGGCCGCGGCGTCGCGCGGGTTCGCGGCGACGCGCTTCTCCAGCGAGTCGAGCCGGTCCTGGTTCTGGTCGCTCAGCGACTGCGTGCTGGCGGTGTTGCTGTTGCCGCCGAAGATGCCCGGCAGGCCGGTGCCGACACCGAAGAGGATCGTGCCGCCGACGAGGACCACGGCGAGGATGACGTAGACCACCTGGACGGCGCGCTTGCGGCCGGGGGCGCGCAGGTCGAAGAGCATGGGGCCAGGATAGAGGGCGGCGAGCGTTCATCCGCCACCGGCCCCCCGGGGGCGGACGGCGGCGGACCGCTCAGCGCGCCGGCGGACCGGGCAGGTCGTCGTCCGGCGCGTCCCGCGCGTCGCCCTCGGAGCGGGGCCCCGGGACGTCCTCGTCCTCGTCGACCGCGTACGGGTCGGCGGCGTCCAGCGCGTCGGCCTCGGACTCCCAGTCGGCCCCCGTCCCGCCGGCGCCCGTCGCCGCGGGGCCGTCCGCCTCGGCGTACGGGTCCTCGGCGTCGAGGGCGTCGGCACGGGACGCCCAGTCCTCGGGCTCCGGGCCCTCCGGGACGACGTCGCCGGGGCCCGCGGGCCGCGGGCCGGCCGGATCGCCCAGGAGCGCCGGGTCGGGCTCCTCGCCGTGCGGCGGGTCGTCGTCGTCCTCGTCGTCCAGCGCGAAGTGGTCGAAGGACCCGCCGGGACCGAAGTCCTCGTCGTCGTCCTCGTCGTGCGGCGCCGTCGCGGCGGGCGGCGCCGGGCGGGGTGCTCGCGGGCGACCGGCGTCCGGGCCGTCCCCGTCGTCGTCGCGCTCGGAGACGTCGTCCTCCTCGCGGTACCCGGACTCCCCGAACTCGCGCCACTCGGACAGGCGGCCGCCCACGCCCCCCACGGGTGCCCGTCGCTCGAGCAGGGCGGCGACCGCCACGCTG
>WLOB01000243.1 GCA_009699505.1 Actinomycetota bacterium
CGCGGGCCAGCGGCATCGCGAGCGTCGCCAGCCAGCCGGCGCCGCCCGTGACCAGCAGCGTCGCCCCGCGGGGCAGGTCGAGCAGGTCGAGCGCCTCCACCGCGGTCAGCGCGTTCATCGACAGCGTCGCGGCCTCCTCGAGCGACGCGCCCTCCGGCACCGTCACCGCCGACGCCGCGGGCAGCACGAGCGACGACTGGTACGTGCCGCCGTCGGGCCGCATCGGCTGCACGACGACCATCACGCGGTCGCCGACGGAGAGCCGGTCGACGCCGGGCCCGACCGCGTCGACGACCCCCGCGCCGTCCATCCCCGGGACGATCGGCAGCTCGACGTCGGGGTACCGCGCCGCGGCGGCCCCGCTGCGCGTCGTCAGGTCCGTCGGGTTCACGGCCGCGGCGGCGACGGTGACCCGGACCTCGCCGGGGCCGGGCTCGCGGACCGGGCGGTCGGCGAGGGTCAGGACGTCGGGGTCGCCGAAGGCGGGGACGATGATCGCGGGCACGGGACTCCGCTACCCGCTACTCGCGCGCCTGCACGGCCTGCGGCGGCCGCCCGTCCGAGGTCGAGGGCACGACCAGCGAGCCGTCGGCGGTCCGCCCGAGGATGGCCACGTCGGCGTCGGCCGCCCGGCGGTCGTCCCCGTCGGGCAGCCAGCTCGCGCGGACCAGCCCGAGGGGCGTGGGCACGCGCAGCGTCCGCCGGCCCGCGCGGACCTCGACGCTCGCGACGTCCGCGTCGCCGGCCACGAGCAGCCAGGGCCCCTCGACCCGCGGCTCGGCGTCGTCGTCGGCGCTCGTCCCGGGGTCGTCCGGCCGCACCTCGCGCCGGATGTAGGCGGCGCCGAACGCCGGCCCGGTGGGCGCCCGCAGCGGGGCCGCCCCGCCACCGAGCGGGATGGCCGTGACGGCGTCGTCCCGCCCCGCCACCGTCGTGCCACCCGCCGCCGCGACCAGCCGCGACCGGCGGTCCTCCCGGCCCGACCCGACGACCGGCGCGGAGGCCGAGAGGACGACGACCGGGCCGAGCGGCTGCAGGATCCGTTCGGCGACGAGATCGAGCTCCGGCGGGCTCGTCACGGACCCCGCCGGGGTCTCGTCCTCCGCCGGTGCTCCGGCGCGCGTCGCGGCTGCGACCAGGCGCTGGGCGCTCTTGCGCGCCTCGTCGCCCAGGTCGGTGCGCTGCGTCGACTCGGTGCCGTCCAGCTCGAGGCGCCGGAGCAGCCGCGGGGACAGCCGACGCACCTGCGGCCGCCCCGACCCTCCGTCGCCCCCGGCGAAGACCGCGGCGGGCGGCAGCTCGCCGGACCCGGACCGGAACCGCGACGGGAGGCCGTCCGGGAGCAGCAGGGCGCCGGTCGGCAGGTCGGAGGCGCCGCGGTGCCAGAGGCCGTCGTCCTGCCGGACCTCGGGGTCGGCCCGCCTCCGCGCCTCGGCCGTGAGGAACGACGCCTCGGCGTCCGCCCGGACGAGGACGGCGCCGCGACCGGCCACGATCACGGGGTCCTCCGCCTCGTCCACGACCGCATCGCCGACCTGCCAGGAGTCGCGGCCCCGGCCGCGCTCGAGGACGGCGCCGGCCCGGTCGCTGACGAGCACGACGCCGTCCGCGTCCTTCGACAGCGGCCCGGACCAGAGGACCGTCACGTCGAGGCTCGAGGCGTCGGCCCAGTCGTCGTCCTCCCGCCGGGCCTTGCGCACCCACGCCTCGGCCGCCGCGCGGATCGTGGCCTCGTCCCCGGCGGCCGCCCCGCGCAGCGGGAAGCCGGCCCCCGGCGCGCCGCGGACGATCCGCAGCTCGCCGTCGCCGTCGTCGCCCCCGCCGCGGAGCACCAGCAGCAGCGCGACGAGCACCACGAGGGCCGCCGCGGCGACGAGGGCCGGGCGGGAGCGGGACGGTTCGACCGGGGGACGCACGATGGCCCGAGGGTACCGTCGGTCCGTCGGAGTCCCGGGACGGGAGGCAGGCGTTCCCGGCCGCGGCGTTGGCGCGCTCGGCTATGTTTGGCGCACCGGGCCCTTTCGGCCTCCACGCCGCGGCGACCCGGTCGAGCCCCCGCTCCCGACCCCTCCCCCGCCATGCCCAAGCTCCTGCTCTGGCCCGCCGCCGTCGCCGTGACGGCCGGCATCGCGGTCGCACCGACCGCGCAGGCCGCGTCACCGTCCGTGTCGGTCTCCGCGACGCCGATCACGACGTCCCTCTCCACGAAGGGGACGCGCAGCACCGTCACCGTGAGGAACACCGGCAAGGGCCGGGTGACCGGCCTGACCCTGCGCGGCGCCGGGCTCAAGGGCGTCCGCGCCACGATCAGCGGGGCGAAGGGCGGGGTGCGCCGTCTGGGCACGCTGCGCGCCGGGCGGAGCACGAAGGTGCGCGTGACGCTGCGCCGCGCCTCCTCCGGCCCGAAGGCCGGGACCTTCGGGCTCCGGGTCCGCAAGGGCAAGGCGACCGTGGCGTCCGGCCGGATCACGTTCGGGCGCAAGGCCGCGCCGGCACCGCCGCCCGAGTCGCTGACCGGCCGCTGGTACTGGGGCTCGCTCTACACGACGAACGGGATCCAGCAGTACACGCTCTTCTTCACCGGGCCCGGCCTGGTGTTCACGGGCGAGCCGGAGGGCGCGGTCCCGGTCTGCGCCGCGGTGTCGGAGGACTGCAGGCCCTACACGTTCGATCCGAGGACCCGGGCGCTGACGATCGACGGCAAGCCCGCCACGATCGAGGGGGCCACGATCACCCAGGACGGCCAGGGCCACCAGCTGCTGGGCGTCGCGGCACCCGGCTCGCGCTGGGACGTCACCCTCACGTACGCGAACTCGTTCGGTCTCTGCCCGCTCTCCTGCACGTACTTCCGGGAGGACCTGACGTTCAGGCCGGACGGCACGTTCGTCCGCGGCTCGGTCACCTCGGGCACCAACCCGGGCGGCGACTTCGCGGCCATCCCGGCGGACCGCAAGGGCACGTACGAGGTCCGCGCCGACCGCACCCTGCGCCTGGCGTTCGCCGACGGCAAGGAGCGCGTCGAGACCCTCGGGATCTTCCCGGAGGACGGCGGCGGCTACCCGGCGAACCCGACGGGCGGCATCGTCCTGAACGGCGACGGCTACTTCGACATCCGGGACTGAGGGGGCGGGGGCGACCGACCGCGGGCCCGTCGTCGCGGCGGGGTCAGAGCATCACGCCCACGGTCCGCCCGGCCCCGATCCACGTCTCGCGGGACGTCCGGCACCGAGACCCGGGTCGGGGTCGCCGGGCAGCGGCGATCCACGTCTCGCGCCCGAGGCCCCGTCGAGACCCGGATCGCGGTCGCCCGGCGGTGCCGGGTCACCTCTCGCGTCCCGGGGACCCGACGCCGGCCGTTCGGCGGCCCGGACCCCGGCCCGCCCGACCGCTCAGCCCGCCGCGGGCCCGTCCGTGCGCCCCTCGCGGCGCTCCTTCAGCAGCGAGGCGCCGACGGCGACGCCGAGCACCAGGACGATCGAGCCGAGAGTGATGCCGACCGGGATCTTGTCGCCCGTGATCTCGCCGTAGGCCAGCTTGGCGGCGATGGCGATCAGCAGCACGCCGAGGCCGGTCTGGAGGTACGCGAAGCGGGCGACGGCGCCGGCGACGAGGAAGAACAGGGCGCGCAGACCCAGCAGCGCGAACGCGTTGGCGGCGAAGACGACGAACGTGTCGGTCGTGATCGCGAGGATCGCCGGGACGGAGTCGACGGCGAAGATGACGTCCGCGAACGCGACGGCGACGAGGGCGGCCGCGGCGGGCTTGAGGTCCGGGAAGCGCTTGCGGATCCGGGCGACCATCTTGTCGCCGGCGTCGTGCTCGTCGCCGCTCTTGAGGATCTTGTAGCCCGTCCACGCCAGGAGCGCGGCGAACGGCCAGGCGACCCAGCTGTAGCGCTCGAGCGCCTCGGCGCCGACGAAGATCAGGATCGTGCGCAGGACCAGCGCGATGAGGATGCCCCAGAGCAGGACGCGCGGCTGCTCGTCCTTCGGCACCGCCAGGGCGGCGAAGATCAGCGTGAAGACGAAGACGTTGTCAAGCGACAGCGCCTTCTCCATCGCGTAGCCGGCGAAGAAGGTCGACCCCGCCTCGCCGCCCTCGAAGAGCAGCAGACCGAGGCCGAAGAGGATCGAGATGCCGACCCAGATGCCGCTCCAGATCGCGGCCGTGCGGGTGTCCATGTGCTTCTTCGCCGAGCCGACCCGCAGGTCGACGAGGATGAGCAGCACGAGGAAGACGAGGAGTCCTCCCCAGAGCGGAAGTCCGGCGTCCACCTGTGCGTCCATGGCGGGCCACCTACCCAGCGCGGACGCGCCAGCTCCGCCCCTGGACGCCACGAATGCGTGCGATCGATCTCAGCGGGTATTGAGGCGCGGCGCACCGGCGGGGCGGATCGATCGTTCCGCCCGCGAGGGGTCCAGCGGCCACCGCAGGGGCCCGTCCGGCCGGGCGGGCGAGCGGACGCACGACCTCGCGCGTGCGTCCTACGCCGCTTGGGCCGCGGTAGGCCGCGCGGGCGGCGTGGCGCGGCGTCCGATCCCCGCGGGGCGGGGCGCCCGACCTCGCGCCCCGTCACCCCCAGGCCGCGACGCGCTCCGCGACGGCCATCGCGGTCGCGTTCGTCGGCGCCGCCGGCACGCGCGGCACGACCGACAGGTCGACGACGCGCAGCCCGTCGACCCCGCGCACCCGGCACCGCGCGTCGACGACGGCCGCCGGATCCTCGTCGACGCCCATGCGGCAGGTGCCGCAGCCGTGCAGGGTGCTCTGCAGCGCGGGGCGGATCCAGGCGTCCAGGGCGGCGTCGTCCTCGAGCGTCACCCGGTCGGGCGCCCCGGAGGCGTCGGCGACCAGCGGGCCGAACGCCGGGTGGTCGAGGACCGCGGCGGCGCGACGGACGACCTCCCGCATGCGGACACGGTCCGCCTCCGACGCGAGGTAGCCGTAGTGGATCCGCGGCCGCACGTCCGGGTCGGTCCCGTGCGTCTGCACGCGGCCGACGCTCTCGGGCGCGTAGAGGATGGGGTTCAGCACGGCGTCGACCGTGGCGGGGTCCGTCGCGTGCGGGAGGTGTCCGGCGTTGTTGCCGACGTACGGTCCGGACATCACGAGGGTCTGCAGGTCGCTGCGGCGCCCGGCCGCGCGTGCGAGGGCCGAGGTGGTGACGTCGCCGACGAGGCACCGCAGGTCCCACGCGCGGACCTCCGGCCGCAGCCGGACGGTCAGGACGACGGAGGGGTGGTCGGTCAGCCCCGCGCCGACGCCGGGGACGTCGGCCACGACGGGCACGCCGAGGCGCGCCAGCTCATCCGCGGGACCGATGCCGGAGTGCACGAGGAGCTGCGGCGTCTCGACCGCGCCGGCACAGAGGACGACCTCGCCGGCCGCGATGCGCTCCCGGCGACCGTCCGCGACGACGTCCAGCCCGACGACCCGGCCGGCCTCCGTCACGACCCGGGCGACCTGCACGCCGCCGCGGACGGTGAGGTTCGGGCGGTGCAGCGCGGGCAGCAGGTGCGTCAGGGCGGCGCCCATGCGACGCCCGAGGTCGCCGTTGCGCGCGTACGCCCCGACGCCCTGGTGCTCCGCGCGCAGGAGGTCCGGGTTGGCGGGGGTGCCGAGGTCGCGGAGCGCGTCGTGGAAGGCGACGTGGGCCGGGGCCCAGTGCTCCCGGCCGAGGCGGGCGATGGGGACGGGTCCGCCGAGTGACGCGCTGCCGTCCGGCGCGTCGCGGTCGTCCTCGAGCCGGTCGAAGGCGCGGCCCATCTCGGCCGCCGACCAGCCGGGGACGCCCCAGCCGTCGTAGTCCTCGGGCAGCCCGCGCTGCCAGATCATCCCGTTGACCGCGCCCGACCCGCCGAGGACGCGGCCGCGGACGATCGACGCCGGCGGCCCGTCCTCACGATCGTGGAAGCCGTCGTAGCGCCACAGGTGGTCCTGCGGGAAGGTCCGCTCGTCGCGGAGCACCTCGGGGTACGTCGCCTCGTCCGCGAAGACCGGGCCGGCCTCGAGCAGCAGCACCGACCGGTCGGCGGCCTCGCTGAGGCGCGCGGCGAGCACGCACCCGGCGGACCCCGCGCCGACGATCACGACGTCCCACGCCGGGCGGCCCGCGGTCACGTCGCGGTCCTCGCCGGACCGGGAGCGTGGCCGGTCACATCGCGGTCGTCGGTCCGCCCGTCGCGGGCGCCGGTCCGCCCGCCGCCCGGCGCCGCACCGGCCCGATCCCGCACGACGGTCGGCAGCACCGCCCGCGGCTCCCGCGACCGGACCGCGCCGGCCCACACCCCGCTGCCGTAGGCGACGTCGTCCGCGAGGCGGCAGACCGCCCAGCGGACGGGATCGAGGCCCGCGGTCCGCCCGGCCCGCCACGCCCGCGCCCACTCCGCCATCGGCGCCGCCAGGAGCAGGCCCGCGACGGGGCGACGCGCTCGGGGCCGGACGGCGGCCAGGCCGGCGAGCGGCGGCAGCGCGAACATCGCGGCGGACCGCGAGAGGCCGTCGAGCGTGGAGCCCGCGGTGCGCAGCGCCGCGTGGGCACCGGTC
>WLOB01000244.1 GCA_009699505.1 Actinomycetota bacterium
AAATAATATATTATGGCGCGCGAAATTGAAGTGTGTGATTTATATAACGATGTTAAAGTATTTAAAGTTTCCCACGTCGTTGGAGTTGACGATATATCCAACATATATGTTTTTTGCGGCAGCGATCACGCAAAAATGAACACCTTTTTTTCAGAGACATTTAAGCCAATGTATATTTCGAATGTGGCGGGGGCGGCGGTTGATGTGGACTACGTGGGCGATGTGGTGGCAGCCGCAGGTAAAAAGAAATTGTCACGAACTGATGGTGCCGTTAAGACGATGCTGCCGTATTTTAGTATGATCGAATTGGAAAATATTGCTCGTGAAAATATCGGTGTGACATTTTTAAACGAGCGCATACATTTAGATGATAGTGTAGCGACAATAAAACGCAAGGTAATGCGCGCGCTCCAACCGCGCCAACCCGATATTTCGACGAGCGAGCTGTACGTGTTTGGAAAACAATGCGTATCGCAACTTACAACGCGAATGGCGTACGACGCATTGTCTCGTGCCGGCAGGGATGTAATCACAAAAGTAAAATTAGCCAATTTCATTTCGAATATTGATAAAATTAATGCTTCAACGGTAGAGCGGTCTATTGCAGAAAACTGTGTTCGGAAATATAACGGCCATCGATTTGCGCGAGGATCCGATACCGGGTCGGGTTCGGGTTTGGGGTCGGGTTCGGATTCAGAATCGGACGTCGACGCCGGAGGCAATCGCGAGCATGACGAAGACCCTTACACGTTTGAAGATATTAGGGACCTTAACCTGGAACGCAAAATGCAGGTAGTAACCGCGTGCATCGGTCATTCATTTGTAGAAGACGGTATGGCGCACACGTTTGCAGCAGACCCATTTACACGCGTCACCGCGTACGACCCGCAGATTCTAGATGTGTCACCAATAGCCACCGACTCCCAGTTACTAATGGATTGCGGATTGTTCTTATTCAACACAATCTTTGTGTGCACCGTGTCCGACGTGCTTGAATTCTCCACCGCAATTCGTCACAAAAATGACGCAGATGGCGCCAAGGCGCTAAAAACGTACTTTCCGTTCATCGCCAAACAAATGCGAAAATCGTCCGTCAACATTTCGATCGACACGTATCGCACAAATAACGCGTTTAAACGCGCACTCGCAGATAGCGCGCGCGCAGATTTGGCAGACGAATCATTCGCGCGAGATTGCGCAAACGTTGATTTTTTTTACGAAGTGCACGACAATCGAGACACGAGCGTGACAAATCCGTCCGGAGGGTCGGAATCATTTTCGTATGCCGATCAAGGCATTCGACAAATATCCGTCGCAATCGCGCCAGAAAATGCTACCATATTTCCAATTGACGCGGTGTTTAAGACCGTGTGCACTAGCGACGAGCTCTTGTTCATTAAACTCAACTATGCGAGGCGCGACAATGTTTACAAAATTCATTCGCCAAACACAAACCGTTACGGAAACAGGGTTCCACTTTTTAAATTGTCGGAGTTTAATCAAATAAACGGGTTATGTGGAAGACACAACAGCATTAGCTTGTATTTTTCTAGGTTCGCGTCGTCGGCTACGGTGACCACCCGTTACTGCAACCACGTTATTTGCGAATTCGACACGGCTGGGCGAATTTTTGTATCGGTTGCGTTGCATCACGTATGCAACACGGGTACGGTCGATGAAATAATACGGTCGGTTCTCAACCCCGTGATAAAAAAACTGAATGACGCCTTTGAGCAAAACGGCATGTCGATTGCGCCGTACGCATCCGTTTACGACACTCGAAACGTGCGCGTAACCGGTATGGAGTACGAATTGCGGGTGAAAACCGACCGTCAAGTAAACCTGGGAGACATATTCAGATGCAGCGAGAGTATTTTTACAAAACCCGAATTTCATAATAAAAATAAAAACGTCACGGTAATGAACCTGAAACGCGTCTCGGATTTTGACGAGCAACGCTTTAACGACGACAATGACGACAACGACGACAACGAGAGCGACAGTAAACAACGTCCCGGCAGCGGCAGCGGCATTCGCATATTTATCGACACCGACACCGATAAGCTGACCAGAACCAGTAATCTGACAATCAAAGTTGAAGGCGTAAACAACGTTTATTATTTGAGCACGATTCCAATTTATGTCGACGCGCTGCTTCGTATTTTTCATAACGAGAGAACAAAAATACCACTGGAGCGAATTCAAAAGATGTGCTTAAACCCTCAGGTAGTCGCAGCCCCGGTAGTGGCGGCGGCGGCGGATTTAGAGGATGTCGGTAAGAATGAGGAGAATGAAAGCCCGAAGCCGAAGGCGAAACCAACTTTTTTTCTTGGCAATATGTTCGCCGATCAAGACTCTAATTCAAGTTCGGATTCCGAAGGGTCGTCAAATTCAAGTTCGGGTTCAAGTTCAAGTTCGGAATCTAGCACGCCCAGATCCGGCGGCGCGAAAGGCGCAAAGGGTGTAAAATTTGTAGAAAACCCACTCCGATCTCCCAAAGCCAAAGGGCCTACTAAATCCGCCGCAAAAGCCAACCCGGATGTCGAGTCCGGGCAAAAAAAAAACCCGTTCTTGGACCGCCTTCAAAAAGCCGACAAAGTGCTATTTTTCATATCCAACGACCCTAAAGAAAAAGGGTATGCCCGATGCTGCCAAAAAAGGTCAAAGGCGCACAATCACTCTCAGCCGGTTGCTCTGACCGACGAAGAAATGGTGGAACTTGACCCCGATTTTGCAACGAATAAAGATTACGAGCTACACGCGGACGATATGAGTAAAACCAGTTTTTATAGGTACAGCGAAAGGATCGAGTCGGTCGGCGGAAAACCCCCGGTATTGGTTGTCAACGCCTACCGGTTTGGCAGCACCGAACAAACCGCAAGATGGTATATTTGTCCCCGGTTTTGGAATTTGGACACCAACGCGTTTGTGAGCGAACGGGAAGCTATTGCCAAGTACTACGATAGCTCTTCGCGCAAATTCAAACTGCCAAAGGGCGTATACGAATTTGAATCCGGCGTCGAGCCGTACGTGAAGCTATACCCGGGATTTGTGGAGCAAATGCACAATCACAAACTCGTGCGAATGCCTTGCTGCTTCACCACCGCGCTCAACAACATTCGATACACGTCTGCAGAAGAAAAAGTCGACGCCGCTGCAAAAAAGGCGGCCGAAAAATGGGCAAAAATGTCGGACGCCGAACGGCGCGCGGCACCGCCGTTGCCGCCAGATGCCGCCGTCACGGTTCCCGAATGGAAGGCGCGGGCGATGGCGACCGGACTCATACCGACCCTGGATAAAATCCACGATGAAAAAGTTAAAACAACCACGACAATATTTGACGCAAACAAGCGGTCATTGAAATTGCACCAGCTGGGGCATTTACCCGTTTCAATTCAAAAATTCTTTTTTTCGAATAGCGGCAGCGAAGACTGTTCCGCAATCGGTCGCGAATGCCTCTTGCGGCGCGGTGTGGAAAAAGGGAAGCGGGACGCGCAGTCCATCATTGGAGCAATTGCGTACATTCACGCCGAATACGTAACGGTAAAAACCAATGCAAGCCAAACCATTCACCCGCTGTCGGTGAAAAATATGCGACGCGCGATTCTAGAATCAATCACGCTGGACTCGTTTATAACGTACCACAACGGATCGCTGGTAACGCAGTTTCAATACGGCATCGACCGGGACGATGCCGCCGCATACGAAATACCGGCAGATTCGGCAGAATACCGGGATTCCATCATCTACGCGCAACTTATGAAATCTGCCGCAACCGACAATTCGCCGGACGCATCGGAACAAAAAAAACTCCAGCTTAACAAAATATGCATCGCGTTCGACAATTTTAAACGGTATTTTGACGACGACGACACGGTACTGGACAGCACGATATTGTGGGACATTGTAAGCACGCCCAATCCCAAGCTGTTTGCGGAAGGGAACAATATGATTATTTTGGAGTTGCCCGATAACGACGACACGCACAATGTGCGTATCGTGTGCCCGACCAATCATTATTCCGGACAGTTTTTTGATCGCAGAAAACCGACGTTTTTCTTGATTAAGAAATACGGACTATACGAGCCCATTTGCCTCCACCGCGTAAACAGTAACTCATCTACTGCGGTAATGTACCGGTTCAATATGTCCGAATTGTCCCATTCGGATGACTCGCGGCAACCCAAACTGTTTTTGAATGTCAAGCGCGCAATCGAGTTTGCAAAGCGCGTACAAAATAAATATTGCGCGCCGCCCGACAGCATTCACGCTAAATATTACAAGTCAAACCACCCCGCAAAATACATTGAGCGCATTTTGTTGCACCATCGGTACGCCATTACGTCTCAAGTGCTAAACCACGATAACCGCGTTATTGGGTTCATGGTGCAAAAGCAAACCATTCGCAGCGGCGTTGGCGGCGGCGTTCGAGGCTATATCCCAACCGAATCGTCGGAAATCCTTATGGACTTTAATTCCATTGTTACCGCGAACCGCGCCTCCCCGCGGCAGATCCCCAAATACGATATGATGTATACCGACGATCCGGGCATTGCGTGGGACGGATTTACGGCAACCGCGGCGTTTTTGGAATACGTGAGGCTTGATACAAAATCGAAGGTTATGTGTATGCCAAAAGTGAAGGTGTTGGACGATAGCGGCAGAATGGTGATAGGTTTAATTACGGAAACCAACCAGTTTGTCCGCACCAAACCGGAAGAAAATCGGCCCGATGCCTACGACGATGACGGAAGCATCGCGTCTGCGTCCGCGGTTGGCGTGAAAGGCGATCATTTTTTAATGGACAAGATAGTGCTGTTAAACCAGGCACCGCCGTTCAACCCCGTGCGACAAAAAATCGTAAAGAACATTCAGATTGAGTCTAATTTCTACCGCGCGTTTCGAATTACCGCGCGCGTTGTATTGAATCGGTATCTGACGCCGGGTATGCGGAAACACCGTGCGGCAATCGAGGCCGCGCTATCCAGCGCGGCAATGCCGTACTCGGAAAAGATGCGCGTGATCGAAGAGCGCCTGAGAATGTTATTGGCCGATCACGTTAATTTCAATTCGGTATACGATGCCGGCGCTATTTCAGAAGTGTTCAGCTGCATTACGAACGAAGCGTGCAAAAAAAAGGCAGGAGCCGATGAAGGCGATGGCGATGAAGGCGACGACGACGACGTAACTGACCGCATTCCGACCTATTGCACGTACGACGCCGCCACCAAAACGTGTCGTCTAAATATCCCCAAGTATAAGTTATCGTCGGACGAGGTTGGACGACGTGGCCCGTCACCCAAGGTTGACGTTGATGTTGATGTTGATGTTGAAAATGAGCCCATTTATTATGCTAGACTGGCCGACGAGTTGGTGCGACACGACCGGTCCCGCCTGTTCTTGCTAAAATCGAACGCCTACTTGTTTACGGGCCGCGTGAGGTACCGTAGCTGTGAAAACGAACTCATCGTGCTGCAGTCCGATATTGATAACAAGTTTTTCAATCAGGCGAAAAATATGCCGGACGCGATTGATCTGGGGCGGGCGTTGAAACCGAACACGTCGTTTTTTAATGCGAAGCGGTCCGATAAATCGCCCCCCGCATACGACGAGTCGTTCATGCGCGCAGTGCGTCCGGCACGCGAGTACAAAAGTCGCAGCAGTAGCAGCGGTAGCAGTAGCAGCGGTAGCAGCAGCAGCGGTAGCAGCAGCAGCGGTAGCAGCGATAGCGAAGATGAAGGCGGTCAGCAATTGCCACCGTCGCCCCCTCGCGTTGTAAATAAACCCGTATCCGCGCACATCGGCGAACGACTGGTGGATCCGACCAGATTCACAATGGACGTGTTTGAAGGCACGTTTCCAACCCGTCCAAACCAACCGTCTGCGCAGCAAACGGGCGGTTCTAGCGAGGACGCCGTTAAAGAAACCGTCAACGGGCATATTACATTCGCAATTATGGCAAACATTCTGCATTTGGAATCCCGCATTGATGCGAATGAAAACGTGAATAAAATAAAAACGGTCCTGTGTGACCGCTACGCGGAATTAAAAAATTTCGAGTTTTCGGAAATTACTGCGCCGTTGAATAAAATATGCAAGATTTTCAAACATTTCGGCATGTCTGAAAATGCCGACGCGGTGCTAAAAAAATTGTACAGCGATGAAACGCTCATACGCAGCAGCAGGTACGTGCTGACGGCATTCGACATATGGTTATTGGCAGACTACTACAAGGTGCCGATAATTATAATGAGCGATGCTGCTGCCGCCACCGCCACCGCCAGCGGCAGCGCGTCGTTTCGCAACGCATTTTTCGGAGTTGGCGGACGAACGCTATATACCGACACCGACGACGACGCAGTTAATCCGCGCGCGACGTACGTGATTGTAAGTTTGCGCCCGCTTCAAGAGTTTCCGGTATACGGCATTCTTTCATATGCGGGATCGGATCAAGTAGGTCCAACGCATCGCATACCGGTATCCGCACTAAAACAAACGGACGAGCCGAATTACGCTAG
>WLOB01000245.1 GCA_009699505.1 Actinomycetota bacterium
AGGTACTCGTCGATGCCGCCCGGCAGGTGCCGGACGCCGCCGTCGCCCATCAGGCCGTAGACGTCGTCGCAGGTGCGCTCGACGAAGTAGCGGTCGTGCGAGACGACCACGAGCGTCCCGGGCCACGCGTCGAGCAGGTCCTCGAGCGCCGTGAGGGTGTCGATGTCGAGGTCGTTGGTCGGCTCGTCCAGGACGAGCACGTTGGGCTCCTCCATCAGGAGGCGCATGAGCTGCAGCCGGCGGCGCTCGCCGCCGGACAGGTCCTTGACCAGCGTGCGGGCGCGGGCGCCGCGGAAGCCGAAGCGCTCGCAGAGCTGTCCGGCGGTCAGCTCGAGGCCGTCGCTGGTGGTCGTGCGGCCGCGGACCTCCTCGAGGGACTCGAGCACGCGCAGGTGGCCGGGGATCTCGACGGTGTCCTGCGACAGCTGCGCCAACCGGACGGTCGTGCCGCGCTCGACCTGGCCCGACGACGGCACCGTCGCGCCGCTGAGGACGTTGATGAGCGTCGTCTTGCCGGCGCCGTTGACGCCGACGAGCGCGTAGCGGTCGCCCGGGCCGAGGCGCCAGGTGGCGTGGTCGAGCAGGACCTTGTCGCCGTAGGCCACCGAGACGTCCTCGACGTCGATGACCTTGCCGCCGAGGCGGCGGGTGGCGAAGCGCAGCAGCTCGACGCCGTCGCGCGGCGCGGGCTCGTCCGCGATCAGCTCGTTGGCGGCGTCGATCCGGAACTTCGGCTTCGACGTCCGGGCGGGCGGACCCCGCCGCAGCCACGCGAGCTCCTTGCGCAGGAGCTGCCGGCGCCGTGCGTCCTGGGCGGCCTCCTGGCGGTCGCGCTCCGCACGCGCCAGCACGTAGGCCGCGTAGCCGCCCTCGTACTGGTGGACGGTGCCGTCGACGACCTCCCACGTGGCGGTGCAGACGGCGTCGAGGAACCACCGGTCGTGGGTGATGACGACCATCGTGCCGCGCCGCTTCGCGAGGAACCCGGCGAGCCAGGACACGCCCTCGACGTCGAGGTGGTTCGTCGGCTCGTCGAGCAGCAGCAGGTCGGGGGAGTCCAGCAGCAGCTTCGCCAGGGCGATGCGGCGGCGCTCGCCGCCCGAGAGCGGCCCGATGACGGTGTCGAGGCCCTGGGGGAAGCGCCGCAGCTCGACGCCGCCGAGCAGGCCCTCCAGGACGGAGCGGAACGTCTTGTCGCCCGCCCACTCGTGGTCGGCGCGGTCCCCGATCAGCTCCTGGCGGATCGTCTTCTCGGGGTGCAGGGCGTCGCCCTGGCCGACGAGCGCCAGGTCGAGGTCGCCGACGCGGGTAACGGCGCCGGCGTCGGGCTCCTCGAGCCCGGCGATGAGGCGCATGAGTGTCGACTTGCCGTCGCCGTTGCGCCCGACGATGCCGATGCGGTCGCCGGCCTCGATGCCGAGGGTGACGTCGGACAGGACGCTGCGGCTGGCGTAGCCCTTGTCGACCGCCTTGAGGTTGACGAGGTTCTTCGGGGCGGGAGCCATCGACGTGGCATCTTGCCGGGTCGCCGCGTCCGGCCGCCGCCCGGCCGGGTGCGCGCCACCGCCCCGCCGCACGCAGACCGCCGTCCGACCGCGTCGGGATCGCCGCTCGGCCCGCTCCGGGCCACGGCGGTGCTCGGGCGCCGGGTGGGCCCCGTGGGGCACCGCGGGCCCCGGCGACGGGCTCAGCCGGGCGCGGCCCCGGTGGCGACGGGCCGCGCCGGGTCGCGGCTGTAGGCCGACCAGGACCCCGGCCACAGCCGGCCGCGGCCCAGGCCGGCGTGCTCCATCGCCAGGAGGGTGTGGCACGCCGTGACGCCGGAGCCGCAGGTCGACACGACGTCCGCGGCGTCCGTGGCACCGGCGGCGGCGAACCGCGCGCGGAGCTCGTCGACGGGCAGCAGCCGGCCGTCCGCGCCGACGTTGCCGCGGGCGGGCACGTTGCGGGCGCCCGGCACGTGGCCGGCGCGGGGATCGAGGTCGTCGGGCGCCCCGGCGTAGCGCTCGGGGGGACGGGCGTCCAGGACGACGAGGCCCCGGTCCGTCGCGTCGTCGATCGTCGCGAGCAGCTCGGCGGGCCAAGGCCGGGCGGTGGCGGAGGCGGGCGGCGGGTCGACCTCGCCCGGCTCGGGCGGGCCGTCCCACCCGGCGAGCCCGCCGTCGAGCAGGGCGGCGTCGCGGCCGAGGGCGCGCAGCATCCAGACGAGACGCGCCGCCATGACGCCGCCCGCGTCGTCGTAGGCGACGACGAGGGCGTCGTCCCCGATGCCCGCCGCCGACAGCCCCGTGGCGAACGCCTCCGGGTCCGGCAGCGGGTGGCGACCCGCCGCGTCGCCCGCGGGCCCCGAGAGCACGCCGGGCAGGTCGACGAAGACGGCGCCGGGCAGGTGGCCCCCGGCGTACGAGGCCCGGTCGTCCCGTGCGCCGAGGCCGTACCGGACGTCGGCGAGGACGACCTCGTCCCGGTGCTCGCGGAGCCAGGCGGGGGAGACGAACGGCGCGATCACGCGGCGATCCTACCCCCGTCCACGGGCGCCCGCACCGGCCCGATCGCACTCAAGGCCCGGGCCCGGACGGTCGATGGATCCCCTGTGCGTCGTCTGCTCCCCGCGCTCCTCCTCGCGCTGCTGCTGGCCCTGCCGTCCACGGCGGGGGCGGCCCTGATCCACGGCGGTCCGAAGACCCAGCCGCGGTCCGACCGCGCCGCCGCGAAGCTCGTGCAGCGGTCCTCGTTCGAGCCCCGCCCCGACAACCACGCGGCGAACCACCGGATGCCCACGCGGGCGCAGCTGCGCGACTTCCGCCGGCGCTCCGACATGCCGAACAAGCGGTGGGTCACGGGCCACTTCACCGGCACCACGGACGAGATCCTCCAGTGGGGCGCCCACAAGTGGCGGATCGAGCCGGACCTCCTGCGCGCGGTCGCGACCGTCGAGTCGTGGTGGCACATGTACACCGTGGGCGACGGCGGGGACTCGTTCGGGCTGATGCAGGTCCGCCGCCCGTACCACTGCTGCGAGCCGCTGACCTCCCAGGCCACCGCGTTCAACGTCGACTACTACGGCGGCATCCTGCGGGCCTACCACGACGGCAAGCAGCCCTGGCTGAACCAGGTCGAGCGCGGGCGCCGCTACCGGGCGGGCGACGTCTGGGGCTCCGTCGGCGTCTGGGCCTCGGGCCGCTGGCACCTGAACGACCAGGAGTACGTCGCGAAGGTCAGGCAGCGCCTCGCGGAGAAGACCTGGCGCACCGACCGCTGGTTCTAGTTGCACACCTCCCCGGCGGTTCGCCGCCGGGAGCACGTGCGGAGCCCGCACGTTGGCCCGTTGGCGCATGTGCAGTCCATCCACCCGCGCCTAGGGTTGAACCGTGCCGGGTCCCGTCCACGTCAGAGGCTCCACCGCCGCCTCCGGACCACGACGGACGACCCCCGACGCCACGGACGAGCCGGCCGGCGGCGCGGCGCTCGACCGCGACCGGCTGCTCCGCGTCCTGCGCGCCGTCGCCGAGGGCCCGGGCCTGGAGCGGCTGCTGCCCGCCGTCGTCGAGCTCCTGACGGACGCCGTCCCGTCCGACGCCTGCGTCGTCTGCCTGCGCGACCACGACCGGCTCACGGTCCGCGCGGCGTCGGTGGCCTTCGCCGAGGCCGTCGACCGGCTGTCCTTCGGCATCGACGAGGGCGCCTGCGGCCGGGTCGTCCGAGAGGGCGAGCCCCTCGTCCTGCCCGACGCCGCGGCGAGGGAGGACGACGCCGGGGCCGTCCCGGGGCTGCCCGAGGACCACTACGGGTCCACGGCCGTCGTCCCGCTGCGGGGCCGGACGGGCGTCGTCATCGGCGTCGTCGTGCTCCACGCGCGGGCCACCGGCGCGTTCGATCCCGACGCCGTCGACCTGGCGGGGCGCGTCGCGACGCTCCTGGCCGGGCCGATCGAGAACGCGCGGCTCTACGGCGGCGAGCTGCGGCGCGTCGAGGCGCTCGGACGGCTCGCGGCCCTCGTGCGACGGATCGCGGGCGTGCCCGGCCGCGGCGAGCTGCTGGGCGCCGCGTGCGACGGGACGCTCGAGCTGCTCGCCGCCGACCGCGTCCGCCTGCACATGGTCGACCTCGTGGACGGGGCGACGCGCGTCGTCGCGCAGGCCGGCACCGCGGAGGGAGCCGCCCGGCCGCAGGACCCGCCGGTCGACGCGCCCGAGCGCGGGGCCCTCGCCGTGCGCGTGGCCGCCGGCGAGGCGGGGGAGGGCGTGCTCTCCGTGGAGCGCGAGGCGCCGTTCGAGCCCCACGAGCGCGGCATGCTCGAGACCGTCGCGGGGCAGGTCGCGATCGCCCTGGGGACGCTCGGCCTCGTGGAGCGCCTGACGGAGGAGCACCTCGTCCGCGACCTGTTCGAGGCGATCGCCGACGGCCGCGGCGCGCAGGTGGCCTCGCGGGCGCGCTCGGCGCGGATCGACCCGGAGGGCCCGCACGTCGTCGTCGTCTTCGAGCCGCTGCGGCCGGGCACGGCCTGGCCGGCGGCGGAGCGCCTCGAGTCGCGGCTGCGCCACGCCGCGCCCGGCGTCCTCTGCGACCCGGGGCCGGAGCGCCTGCGCGCGCTCGTGCCCGTCCCGCTCCACGAGGGCGGCGCGTCCGCGGGGCTGCGGGCGCTGGACGCGGAGCTCGACGCGCTGGCGCGCGAGGAGGGGGCGGTCGCCGGCCGCTCCACCGCACAGGAGCGGCTCGCGGCCGACCCCGAGGCCCTCGAGCAGGCGGCGGCCGCCGCGCGGATCGCCCGGGCGCTCGCACCGGGCGGCGGCGCGCGGGCGTGGGACGACCTCGGCGCCTACCGCTACCTCGTGGGCGGACGCGTCGAGCCGGACACGCGCCACGCCCGCGCCGTCGACGCGCTGTGGCGCTACGACGAGCGGCGCGGCAGCGAGCTCGTCCGCACCCTCGAGCGCTACCTCGCCGACCGCAGCGTCGTGCCGACCGCCCGTGCGCTGTCGATCCACGCCAACACCCTGCGCCAGCGGCTCGAGCGGATCGAGCACCTGACGGACCTCGTCATCGCGGACGAGGACCTCGTGTCGCTCGAGCTCGCGATCAAGCTGCACCGCTTGCAGGCGCCCGCCCGCCGCGACGCGGCCTGAGGGACGGCCACGCGCGGCGCGCCGGCCGCGGGCCCGTCAGCCGTCGCCGAGTCCCGCGTCCCGCGCGATCCGGCGGACGAGGTCCCCGGCGGGCTCCTCCGTCACGCCCCGCCAGCCCTCGCCGGCCCACAGGTGGACGGCGTCCGGGTCGCCCTGCTCGGCCGCCGCCGCGCGGAGGGGCCGGGTGAGGTGGTGGACCTCGGGGTACGCCGACGGGGCGCCGGGGTGCGCGGTCGCCATCGGGTTGGCCAGGCCGCGGGCGGGGCGTCCCGTGAACGCGCGGGTCACCGTCGTGCCGGCGTAGCGGCGGTCGAGCAGCGCGCGCCGGTGGGTCGGGGACGTCCCGGCCTCGGGGGTGCAGAGGAACGCGGTGCCGAGCTGGGCACCCGAGGCCCCGGCGTCCAGCGCGCGCCGCACGTCCGCGCCGCTCATCAGGCCGCCGGCGGCCAGGAGCGGCAGCGGCGTCTCGGCGCGCGTGCGCCGCAGCAGGTCGAGCAACGGCACGAGCTGCCCGCCGCCGGGCGCCGCCGGGTCGTCGCGGAACGCCCCGCGGTGCCCGCCCGCCTCGGAGCCCTGCACCGTCAGCGCGTCGACCCCGGCGGCGGTGGCCTCCGCGGCCTCCGCCGGCGTGGTCGTCGTCGCGACCACGAGCGCGCCGGTCGCGTCGCGCAGCCGGCCGACGAGGCCGGGGTCCGGGCAGGCGAAGGTCAGCGTCACGGCGGCCGGTCGGCGGCCCGCCAGCAGCTCGACCTTCGCGTCGATCGCGTCGTCCTCCCAGCGCGGCTCGCCGAGGGCGACGCCGTGGGCGGCCGCGAGCGGGCCGAGCGCCGCGGCGTGGGCGGCGACCCCCTCGGGGTCGGCGGTGGGCGGGCCCGGCAGGAAGAGGTTCACGGCCCACGGCGCGGGGCTCGCGGCGGCGAGCGCGTCGAGGCGCTGCTCGAACGCCTCCGGGGTGAGGTACCCCCCGGGGAGCACGCCGAGGCCGCCCGCCGCGCCCACCGTCGCCAGCAGCGCGGTGCTCGACGGGCCGCCGGCCATGGGCGCGGCCCAGAGCGGCAGGCGCGGCGCGCGCCCGGCGGCGAAGGGGAGGACGGGACCCGGCGGCATGCGGACAGCCAAGCGCATCGGGCGTCCCGGCGCGCGGGCGCGGGCGACGGCCCGTCCCCGTGGGGGCGGTCCGCGCCGCCGGGTAGCGTCCGGCCCATGAGCACCGAGCCCGAGTTCGACGTCGTCGTCATCGGCACCGGCCCCGGGGGCCGCGGCGTGGCCCCCGCGCTGGCGGAGGCGGGCAGGCGGGTCGCCGTCGTCGAGGACGAGCTCGTCGGCGGCGAGTGCCCGTTCTGGGCCTGCATCCCGTCGAAG
>WLOB01000246.1 GCA_009699505.1 Actinomycetota bacterium
ACGCCGTCGGCGCCCGCCCGGCAGGTCTGGGTGCGCGACCTCGACACCCGCACGACCCGCCTCGTCAGCCGCCGCGTCGACGACGGCTCCGCGGAGGGCACGCCCGCCGCCCAGCCGACGGGTCTGGGCTCCGTCGTCCCGACGGTCGCGATCAGCGGCGACGGCACGACCCTCGTCTGGACCGCCGGCGACGGCGAGCTGCAGACGCCCACGCTCCGGGACGAGCCCGCGTTCGGCCCGCAGCCCACGCTGCTCACCCGGCGCGTGGGGACCCCGGCCGCGCCGGCCCGCCGCGTCGCCGGGGCCGTCGACCTGGACGACCCGGGCTGCGCGCCGGGCTCCGGCGCGCCGGGGCCGACGGACGGCGGCCCGTGCGCCGGCCCGTTCCAGACCGCGGAGGGCGTCGACTTCAGCGGCGACACCTCCTCGCTGGTCTTCGAGGGCCTGAGCCACGACGGCACGCGGGTCCTCCTGGCGTCCTCCGCACGACGCCGCCCCTTCGACCCGCTCGCCTACCGCGCGTCGACGAGCTACCTGGCGGACGTCCGGGCCGGCGTGCCCCGCAAGACCGGGGTCACCGTGGCCTGGTCCTACCCGAACGTCGCGGGCCGCTTCCCGATGCTCGGCGGCCGGCTGGCCCCGGACGGCCGGCACGCGACGTTCACCTCCCGCGACAACCGCTTCGACGGGCTGCAGCCCGTCGGCGCGTTCCCGACCGGCGACCTCGTGACGTTCAACGTCTTCGTCGTGGACCTCGACGCGCGCAACGTCGAGCTCGTGACCCGCGGCGCGGACGGCAGCGACCACGTCACGGCGTCCCGGCCCGCGACCCCGGCGGGCATCGCGGTGCCCTCGGCCGACGCCGGCGCGATCGCCCTGCCCGCGCCCGACGGCAACCTCTTCGTGGGCGACGCCAACGGGGTCGAGGACGTCCTGGTCGCGCGCCGTGCGACGAGCACCGTCGACCGCGGCGTCCGGGCCCTGCCGACGCAGGCCCCGCCGCCCGTCACGGACGAGACGGCACCCGTCCCCCTGCGCTCCCGGTTCTTCGCGACGGTCGGCCGGGTCTCCGTCTCCCGGCGCACCGGGACGGCCACGCTGCGGGTCGCCGTCCCGACCGCGGGCACGCTCACGGCGACGGCGCGGGGGACGCAGCGGCGCACCGTGCGCTCGGGCGGCCGGTCGCGCACGGTCACCTCGAGCGTCGCGGTCGGCACGGTGCGGGCGACGCCGAAGGGCCCGGGCACCGTGCGGCTCGTGGTCCGGGTCGGCAGGCGGGCGACGGCCGCGCTGCGCCGGGCGCCCCACGCGCTCGACGTGCGGGTGGCGCTGCGGTTCGCCCCGCGCGGCGCGGACGCGACGACCGCGACCCGCGGGTACCGCCTGCGCCGGTCCGACGTCGCGGCCCTGAGGCCGGAGCGGGGGCGCCCGTCGACGACGCCGTCCCCCTCCCGGAAGCGGTCCACGAAGCGGAGCACCCGATGAGACGCCTGCTGGTCACGGTCGCCACCACGGCCGTGGCGCTCCTCTGCGGCGCGGGCGCCGCCGGCGCGGCGTCCTGGACGCCCGTCCCGCTGCCCCCGCCGCCCGGCGGGCAGTTCTCCGTCCCCGCGGGCTTCGTCGGCGACCTGTCGTTCTGGTCGCCCAACCGCGGCCTGATGACCGTCGGCGGCAACAACAGCGTGAAGCCGGGCCTCTACAGCTGGGACGGCGAGTCGTGGCACCAGCTCTCGACGGTCTGCGGCGGGGGCCCGAACGCCAAGATCGCCTGGGCCGGACCGACCGAGTTCTGGACGATCACCGCCCCCGCGGTCGGCACCCAGCCCAACGGGCTCGGGCTCTGTCACTACCGCGACGGCGCGGTCGTCGGCTCGTACAGCTTCTACAACGTCCCCGACTTCGTCCCGTCCGTGAACGCGGCGACCTGCCGCGCGGCGGACGACTGCTGGTTCGGCGGCGTCGGCGCCACGAGCGTCGACGGGCGCGCGGGGGCGTTCCACCTGCACTGGGACGGCACGACCGTCAGCGCCGTCTACAACGGTCAGGGCCGCGGCGTCTCCGACCTCGTCACGCACCGCGGCAGCATCCTGGAGAGCACGTACGTCGGCACGGGCCCGGGCGCGCAGGGCACCCGCCCGTTCCTCGACGCCGCGGAGCCCGTCCCCGCGCTCCTGCACCGCATCGAGGGGCGCGCGTTCCAGAACGACGCCTTCGCCCCGGCCCCCATCGACGGCGGACGGCCCGACGGCGCCGAGCTGCGGTCGCTCGACACGGACGGCACCACCGCGTGGGCCGTCGGCGGCGCGGCGAACTCCGGGCCCGGCACCGCCGAGGGGTTCGTCCCGCGCGCGCCCGTCGTCGCCCGCAAGGACGGCGACGGCGCCTGGCAGGAGCTCGGGCTGAGCGGCGACCTGCCGACGACCCGCTGGTTCGGCTCCGTCGCCGCGGTCCCCGGCACGCGGGAGGCGTGGACGACGCTCGCGGACACCGAGGTCGCCGGCCCGACGCCCGCCGGCGAGACGTCCGCCCCGTCGGTCGCGCACGTGGCGGCGGACGGCACCGTCGTCGCCGAGCAGCTCGACGCCCGCGAGGGCGGGGCCGCCCGGGGCGCCGCCACGGCGATCGCCTGCCCGGCGACGGACGACTGCTGGGTCGCCACCGCCCGCGGCTACCTCTACCGGCGCACGGGCGGCGCGACGTACCCCCGCGACACCGACCCGGCGTTCCAGGGCACGATCGCGATCCGCCCGAACGAGGCCGCCTCGCAGGTCATCCCGGACGAGCCGCCCGCCGACGACTCCCGCCTGCTCGCCCCGCCCGTCGTGCTGCCGCCCCCGGCCGCCGCCGTCGTGCCGACCGCCTGTGCGGCGCCGCCGGCGCTCGTCTCGCGCGTGAAGGCCGGCCGCCGACCGCTGTCGAAGCGGGAGGCGCGCAGCCGGAACGCGCGGATCACGCTCGTGATCGCCTTCCGCCTGGCGCGGCCCGCCACCGTCGGCGTCGTCGCCCGGCGCGGGAAGCGGACGGTCGGTCGGGCGAAGCCCCGGGCGCTGAAGCCCGGGACCCGCCGGCTGACCGTCGAGGTCCGCCGCCGCACGTTCCCGAAGAGCATCTCCTTCACGCTGAAGGAGCGCACGACCCCGCCGTGCCTGCCCGCGGGCGGCGGCGACGAGATCGGCGGCGGCGACACGACCGTCACCCGCTCGACGTCCGGCACCCGGACCGCCCCGGCCGCGACGCGGTCCGCCGCCCCGCGCCCCGCCGGCACCCCGACCGCCCCGGGTCCCGCCGCCGGCGTCGGGCGCACGGCCGGCGGGACGGAGACCCGATGACGCCCCTCCTGCGCCGTCGTCGCCGCGTCGCGGCGGCCTTCGCCCTGCTGCTCGCCGTGGCCGGGTGCCTCCTCGTCGTCCTGGGCCGGCCCGACGCCCGGGCGCAGAGCACCCCGGGGCCCGTCGGCATCGAGGCCCAGATAGGCCCGGCGAGCGTCGCCCGCCTGCTCGGACCCGCGACCGCGAGCGGCGTGACCGACGAGGCCTGGGGCTTCACGGACCAGCAGCGCACGAACGCGCAGCCCGCGACCGTCGACGGGGTCGAGCTGCCCGCCACGAAGGTCTCCATCGTCCGCTACCGGCCCGCCGAGGGCTGGCGCCACGTGCAGTCGCCCGAGGACGAGCGCGGCGCACCCTACGCCGGCACGGTCGGCGAGGGGCGCGTCACCGCCCGCGGCGGCCTGTTCCTGACCGGCACCGACACCTCGCGCCCCGACGACGAGCAGCGGGTCGTCCTGACCCGCGACGCGACGGGCCCCACCCGCGTCGCGCCCGCGCCGGACGCGACGGTCGTCCTGCCCGCCGACGGCCCCGACCCCGCCGAGGCGCTGTCGGGCACCGCGATCGCCGCCCGGGCGCAGGACGACGGCCGGACGGAGGGCTTCGCCGCGATCGAGGGCCGCCCGCTGCAGACGGCCGTCGCCCGCTGGGACGGCACGGCGTGGACCCGCGAGCCGATCTGCGTGGCCGACGACGGCACCACGGCGCCGGCGGGCTGCGACGACGCGGACACCCTGCGCGACGCGCAGGACGGGCTCACCGCGGTCGCGCTGGGCACCGTCGAGGGCGGCGGCGCGTGGCTGCTGGCCCGCGCCGACGTCGCCGCGGGCCGGGGCTTCGTGCTCTTCCGCCGCGACGGCGACGGGGCCGCCGCCCGCTGGCGGCTGCGCCCGCTCGGCGCCCCGCGGTTCGCGGCCGCCGCCACCCCCGCGGAGGGCATCACCGCCGTCCGGCCCCTGCCCGGCGGGCACGCCGCGACCGCCACGACCGACGGCGTCTGGCTCGACGGCACCTTCCGCCAGGGCGGCGAGCTGCGGAGCGTGACGATGAAGGTCGCGGACCAGGGCACCCGCACGTTCTGCGACGGCGGGGCCTGCGACGGGCCGCTCGGCTTCGACCTGCGCGACGACGCGACGGGCCAGGCGTACGCCGGGCCCGGCGACGGCACGCGCGTCATCGGGCCGGTCGGCACGGACACCGCGCGGTACGCGACCTTCGACGGCACGACCTGGTCGGTGTCCGCCGCGTTCCACGCCGTCACGGACGGGATCGCCTTCACGAGCCCGACGGAGGGCTGGCTCGGCGACGTCCACGTCACCCGGGACCGCCCGCCGTCCCCGCTGGCGGCCTGGTCCATCCCCGTGCGCCGGCCGCTGACGGGCGTCGCCCCCGGGCCCGGCGCGCCCGCCGGCGAGCTCGGGTCGCCCGCGCTCGCCGTCGGCATGGACGGCAACATCCTGCGCTACACCCCCGGCCAGGGCTGGGACGGCGAGGTCAAGCTCGACCCGAGCGGCGTGGCCCGCAACGACCTGCGCGGCGTCGCGTGGCCGGCCGCCGACACCGCCTTCGCGGTCGGCGACGAGGGCACGATGTGGCGCTGGCGCCGTCAGACCGGGCTCTGGGAGACCGACCCGGCGACCCCCTACGACTTCACGGGCCACCTGACCGGCGTCGCCTTCCAGGCGGGCGACCCCGAGCGCGGCTTCGCGGTCGGCCGCGACGGCGTGCTGCTGCGCTACGGCAAGAGCTGGGAGCCGATGGAGCTGCCCGCGTCGGTGGCGACCGTCGGTCCGGGGGGCGGCCGCGCCGACCTCTACGGCGTGAGCTTCGCCGGCGCGCAGGCGCTCGCCGCGGCCGGTCCCGGCGGCGTCCTCACGGAGGACGGCGCCGGCTGGCAGCAGGACCCCGGCGTCGCCGCGCTCCTCGCCCGGTTGAAGGGCGCCGGTGCGATCTACGCCGTGTCCGGCCTGCCCGACGGCGGCGCCGTCGCGGTGGGCACCACGGGCGACAACAAGGGCCTCGTGCTCGAGCGCGACGCCGCCGGCGGGCCGTGGCGCTTCAGCGACCAGCCGCTGACCGGCACCGCCGTGGCCGCCTCCGCCTTCCGCGAGGGGGACCGCGTCCGCGCGCTCGTCTCTGTCTCCACGCGCGTCTGGCCCACGGTCGACGACCTGCAGGTGCCCCCCGCGGACCCCGCCTCGCCGGCGCCCCGCCGCGTGCCGTTCACGCTGCCCGTCGACGGCTACCTCGTGCGCGAGACCGCGTCGGGCTGGCGGGACGAGGAGCGCACCCAGCTCGACTCCCCGACGACGGAGCGCTCGCGCAAGTCCGACCCGAACCTGGCGCTCCTGACCGACGGCGCCGGCCGCGGCTGGGCGATCGGCGGGTGGACGGGCGGCGTCGACCTGCTCGGCCGCGGCGACGACCCGCCGGCGACCGCCGCGGAGACCGCGTCCGTCAGCCGGTACGACCCGGCCGGACCGCCCACGTCGAGCAACGTGACGGTGCAGGCGCCCGCGATGGCCGCCGGCCGCGCGCGCCTGCTCGTCGGCGGTCACGCGACCTGCGCCGCCGCGTGCGCCGACCTCGCGCCGATCGACACGATGCCCGACCGCACCCTCGGCCGGGCGCTGGGGACCGCCGACGTCCTCGGCGCCGTCCCCACCGGCCCGCGGGCCCTCGTCTACACGGGCGGGCGTCTGGCACGCACCGGCCGCGAGGCGCAGGCGGGGGAGGAGGGCCGCTACGCGAGCCTCCTGGCCGGCGGCGCGCTGCCGAGCTTCCCCGCCCTGTCGGGGCCCGACGCCGAGGGCGGCGACACGTCGGCGTTCGGCGCCGCGTTCTCCGGCGCCCCGGCACCCCTGGGCTCCGGGCCCGCGGGCGCGGGCGTCACCCCGGTGGCGATCGGCAACCCTCCCGTCGCCGGACGGGCCCGCACCCACTACGCCGTCGACGTCGCCACGACGGAGGGCGTCGTGCGCCTCGTCGTGCTCGACAACGCGTCGGGCTCGCTGGCGGCCGGCGACGCCACCGGCAACCCGGCGGAGGACCAGACCTCCTGGCTCACCGCCGTCCTCGCCGACGCGCGGGCCCGCGGCATCGCCGTCGTCGTCTCCGGCAGCCGCAGCCTGAACGCCCGGGACGC
>WLOB01000247.1 GCA_009699505.1 Actinomycetota bacterium
CTGAAGGAGCTCGGCTACTCGCCCGAGCAGGTCGACCAGATCATCGCCTTCACGAACGAGCACGGCACGATCGTCGGCGCCCCGGGCCTCAAGGACGAGCACCTCTCGGTGTTCGACGTGGCCGTCGGCGAGCGCGCGATCTCGCACATGGGCCACATCAAGATGATGGGCGCCACGCAGCCGTTCCTCTCGGGCGCGATCTCGAAGACGGTCAACATGCCCAAGACCGCGACGGTCGAGGACATCGCCGAGGCGTACACCGAGGCCTGGCGCCTGGGCGTCAAGGCGCTGGCCATCTACCGCGACGGCTCCAAGACGGCGCAGGCCCTGCGCACGGACGCGCAGGACGACGAGGTCGTCGCCCAGGAGCAGGTCGACGAGATCGTCGCCAAGGCGGTCGGCAAGGCCGTCGCCGAGGCAGAGACCCGTTTGCGCGCCGAGCTCGGCCCGCAGCGCCGTCGCATGCCGCGCGAGCGCCAGTCCATCACGCACAAGTTCTCCATCGGCGGCCACGAGGGCTACATCACCGCCGGCAAGTACGAGGACGGCTCCGTCGGCGAGATCTTCCTCACCGACATCGGCAAGGAGGGCTCCGCCGTCCGCGGCATGATGAACTCCTTCGCCACCTCGGTGTCGATCGCACTGCAGTACGGCGTGCCGCTCGAGACGCTCGTGCGCAAGTTCGCGTACATGCGCTTCGAGCCGGAGGGGATCACCACGAACCCCGAGATCCCGTTCGCCAAGTCCATGCCGGACTACTTCATGCGCTGGCTCGCCAGCCGCTTCCTGGACGCCGACATCCAGGAGGAGCTCGGCATCCGGACGGACGCCGTGCGCAACCGCCAGAACGCGCAGGACGTCGCCGCCGGCGGCGGCGACACCGCCCGCCCGGTGGGCAGCGGCAACGGTGCGGCCGGCACGGGCACCCCGGTCACCGGCGCGGCCGGCACGGTCGCCCCGCCCGCCGGCGGTCAGCCCGCGCTGAACGCCTCGACGGACACCCCGCCGGTCGTCCCGGCCCGCGTCCAGGCCAAGGGCCCGGACATCGAGCTCGGCCCGGTCTGCGGCGACTGCGGCGGCATGATGCAGCGCACCGGCGCGTGCTACACGTGCTCCAGCTGCGGCAACAACACGGGCTGCGGCTGAGCCGACGCCCCCCCGGTGACGCGGCGACGCGTCACCACGGTCCGCCGTCCGAGCGGCGGCCGACCTGCGCAGGACCACGACGGGCGCCGAGAGGCGCCCGTCGCGCGTCCTGCCGCCTACTGCCAGTACCGCTCGATCGTCTCGGGCGAGCGCGGGGCGGCGCCGTCGGGGTCCTCGCCCGCCTCGCGGAGGGCGCGGCGCTGGCGCAGGAGGTCCCAGAGGACCTCGAGGTCCACGCGGATCTCCTCGATCCGCGCCGCGTCCTCCTCCAGCGTGGGATCCGGTTCCGGCTCCCCCTCCCGCTCGCGCAGGCGGTGCTGCTCCTGCTCGAGGGTCTCGATCCGGTTCTGCAGCTCGTCGTCGGTGGGCATGGACCGAGGGTCGCAGACGCGCAGGAGCCGTCCGTTCGCACCGGGTCCGTCGAGCCGCCGCTCGCCGCCCCGGGGCAACGTTCCGCCTGTCGCCTGGCGTCCCGCCGGTCGGCCCCGGCGTCACGCCGGTTGGCCCCGCCGGCCCGCCGGTCGGCCCCGCCGCCCCGCCGGTCGGCCCCGCCGCCCCGGCGGTCCGTGTCGGCACGGCGCCGCCCGCCTCCCCCACCACCCGCTCCGGGTCAGCCCACCGCCTGCCGCCCCGGAGGCGGGTCCAGGCGGTCGGTTCGCAGCGCGCGCATCACGACGCGCGTCTCGGTCTGTGCGACGCCGGCACCGGTGCGGATCGCGCGGACGGTGCGGTCGAGGTCCTCCGCGTCGCGGCAGGCGAGGCGCAGGACGTAGTCGAAGCGGCCCGTCACGAAGACGACCTCGCGGACCCCGGGGAGCCGGGCGGCGCGCCGCTCGAACTCCTCCGGCTCGGCCGCGGGCAGGAGGCGCACGTCGAGGATCGCGTCGAAGCCGCGGCCCAGGCTCTCCAGGTCGACCTGGGCGCGGTAGCCGCGGATCACGCCGGCGCGCTCGAGGCGACGGACGCGGTCGGCGGCGCCGTTGGCGCTGAGGCCCACGGCCGCACCCAGGCTGGCGTACGAGGCCCTGCCGTTCTCCACGAGGAGGCCGAGGATTCGGAGGTCCACGTCGTCCGGCTCTGCGGTTTTCACGGAGTTCCCCCGATTCGCTGGCGTTCGATGGAGGTTCCCCGAGGATGGGCGCAATCGCAACCCGCACCAGCACCCCAGGAGCACCCATGAGGATCGGCGTCCCCACCGAGATCAAGACCGAGGAGCACCGCGTCGCGCTCACGCCCGCGGGCGTCCGCGAGCTCGTCGAGCACGGCCACGAGGTGCTCGTCCAGCAGGGCGCCGGCGTCGGCTCCGCGATCGCGGACCTCGACTACGTCGAGCAGGGCGCTCGCATCGTCGACGACGCGGCCGCCGTGTTCGCCGGCGCGGACATGATCGTCAAGGTCAAGGAGCCGCAGCCCTCCGAGGTCGCGCTCCTGGAGCCGCGCCACACGCTCTTCACGTACCTGCACCTGGCCCCCGCGCCCGAGCTGACGCAGGGCCTCATGGACTCCGGCGCCACCTGCATCGCGTACGAGACGGTCACCGACGACCGCGGCGGCCTGCCGCTCCTGGCGCCGATGAGCGAGGTCGCCGGCAAGATCGCCACCCAGGCCGGCGCGTTCGCGCTGCAGAAGGCCGCGGGCGGCCGCGGCATCCTCCTCGGCGGCGTCCCGGGCGTGCGTTCGGGCCTCGTGGTCGTCATCGGCGGCGGCGTCGTCGGCGTCAACGCCGCGCTGATCGCTAAGGGCATGGGCGCCGAGGTGCTGGTGCTCGACCGCAACATCGACCGCCTCCGCGAGCTCGACCTGCTGCTCGGCGAGGGCTGCTCGAGCGTGCACTCCTCGACGCTGGCGATCGAGGAGCTCCTCCCCCAGGCCGACCTCGTCGTCGGCGCGGTCCTCGTGCACGGCGCCAAGGCGCCGCACGTCATCACGCGCCGCCAGCTCGGCCTGATGAAGCCCGGTGCGGTCCTCGTCGACGTGTCGATCGACCAGGGCGGCTGCTTCGAGACGTCCCGTCCGACGACGCACACCGAGCCGACCTACGAGGTCGACGGCGTGACCCACTACTGCGTCGCCAACATGCCCGGCGCGGTCCCCGTCACCTCGACCCGGGCGCTGACGAACGCGACGATGCCGCACGTCGTCCGCCTGGCCGACCTCGGCGCCGTCGAGGCCCTGCGCGCCGACCGGCACCTCCTCGCCGGCCTGAACGTCGCCGGCGGCAAGGTCACGTACGCCCCGGTCGCGCTCGACCAGGGTCGCGAGGCCGTCGACCCGCTCGCCGCGCTCGACGCGCTGGCGACCGCCGCGGCCTAGCGGCGGCGGTGCGGGCGCACGGCCCGGCCGCGTGCCGGCCGGCGGGCCGCCTCGGCGGGCCGTCCGTGCCTCGTCGGTCGGGCTGGTCTCGATTCGTAGGCCGTGGGCGTCCGTATCGGGACCACCCCCCGGCGACCGCGTCTCGTGGGTCGGGCTGGTCTCGATTCGTGGGCCGTGGGCGGCCGTATCGAGACCACCCCCCGGCGACCGCGTCTCGTGGGTCGGGCTGGTCTCGATTCGTGGGCCGTGGGCGGCCGTATCGAGACCACCCCCCGGCCGCCGCGTCTCGTGGGTCGGGCTGGTCTCGATCCGTGGGCCGTGGGCGGCCGTATCGAGACCACCCCCCGGCCGCCGCGTCTCGTGGGCCGGCCTGGTCTCGATCCGTGCGCCCTGGGTGGCCATATCGAGACCACCCCGGACCCAGCGCCCCGCCGCCCCTCGCGGCGCCACCCGGGCCACACCGCTGCAACCCGGCAGAGAGGCCACAGGCTGAGCGCCGTCGGGGTGCACCCGGGCCGCCGCCACCGCACCCCTCAGACCGCGGCCGGACCGAAGCCCGCCTGGTGCTCGACGGTCATCCCGTCGGCCACCCAGGTCATGCAGGTGCGGGTGTTCGGCACGCCGTCGACCACGGCGAGGCAGTCGAAGCAGACGCCCATGCCGCAGAACACGCCGCGCGGGTCGCCGCCGCGGGTGCGGCGCAGGGCCGCGGGGCCCTCGGCGATGAGGACCGCGGCGACGCTCTCGCCGACGTGGGCGCGCACGGGGCGGCCGTCGACGGTGACCGTGACCTCGGGGCCGCGCTCCAGCGCCGCGCCCAGGACCGGGCGGGCGGCGAAGCCCGCCGCCGCGCCCGGGCGCGCGCGGCGATCCGGCCGGGCACCGGACCCGTCGCCCCCGGGGCGACCGGCATCGGACGCACCGCCCGACCGCGACGCGGCCGCGCTCGCCCCACCCCGCCGGTTCCGCCTGACCGAGAAGCCCACGACCCGGTCCCTACGCCGCGGCGTCGGCGGTCTGCAGGAGGCCCTCTTCGACGAGCACCGCCCGCATCGCGTCGAGCGCGGCGGGATCGGTGACGGGCAGGCGCGGGCGGCGGACCTCGCCGGTCGGCTGGCCGAGCATGCCCATGAGGACCTTGAGCTGGGACTGGTAGGCGCCCCAGTGGCCGGCCCAGCCGCCCGGGAGCCAGAGCTTCGGGAACAGGCGGTCCGAGCGCCTGGCGTGCTCGAGCGGGGCCTCGGTCTCGCCGCGCCAGTGGGCCTCCCAGAACTCCGGGTCGGGGCGGCCGAAGAGCGAGCCGCCGCCGATGGTGCCGTCGCCGCCGGTCTCGCGCAGGACGTCGAACCCGCGCTCCGTCATGAACGGGCCGAAGACGCGGATGCGGCCGATCACGGCGCGGACCGTCGCGTAGAACTGCTCGGCGTCGGGGGTCGAGTCCTTCAGCGCGACGACGTGCTCGACGTCGGCCAGCCGGGACGCGAGCTCGGTGCCGATGTCGACGCTCGTGCCGTGCGGCCAGTTGTAGACGACGATCGGGCCGTCGACCAGCGCGGAGAGGTCCTCGTAGAACTGGACGATCTCGTCCGGGAAGGGCTTGGCGTACGGCGGCGGGGTGACCGCGACGGCCGAGGCGCCGTGCGAGAACGCGTGGTTCGCGAGCTCGGCCGCGGCGGTCGCGGTGTAGGCGGTACAGCCGACGAAGACCGTCAGGCGACCGGCGGCCTGCGAGAGCGCGGTCTCGGCGACGAGGCGGCGCTCGTCGTCGGTCTGCGCGAACCACTCGCCGCAGGTGCCGTTGACCATGATCCCGTGCATGCCCTGGTCGACGTAGTGGTCGACGAGGTCGCGGATCGCCTGCGTGTCGACGGAGCCGTCGGCGGCGAAGGGGGTGATGAAGGCGGGGAAGTAGCCCTGGAAGTCGACGCTGTCGCGGTCCATGAGGCCTCCTCTACGGGGTGGTGGTGGGCGGGGCGACGGACGGGGCGCGGTGCATCGCGCGGTCCACGTCGTAGTCGCCGGGGAAGGGGTCGTGCTCGCCGGGGGCGGTCATCCGCTCGGCGAGCTGCCGGGCCAGGAGCGGGGAGAGCGTGAAGCCCGTCGAGGCGATGCAGGCGTGGTAGCCGGGCACGATGGTCGACTCGCCGACGACGGGCGAGAGGTCGTCCGTGAAGACGATGACGCCCGACCACGTGCGCACGACGCGGACGTCGGCCAGGAGCGGCATGACGCGCAGCGCGACGGCGGTGTTGCCCGCGGCGCTCTCCCACGCGGTCGGGTAGCGCCGGGGCGGCGGGGCCGCCGGGGTCGGCCAGCCGCCGCCGATGATGAACGTGTCCGCGGAGGACTGCTTCAGCGTCAGGCGCCGACCGATGTGCTGGACCATCGGCTCGAGCACCCGGGCGCGCGGCTCCGTGACGTTCACGTGCAGCCCCTCGCGGCGGACGGGGAGCTTCAGGCCCGCCAGCCGGCCGAGCTCGCCGGCCCACGCGCCGGCGCAGTTCACGATGCGGCGTGCGCGGACGACGCCGTCGGACGTGCGGACGGTGAACGGCAGGGCGGCGCCGGGGTCGTGCTCGAGCCCGAGGACGGCGGCGTGCGTGCGGATCCGGGCACCGTGCTCCGACGCCCGCAGGGCGTAGAGCGGCGCGGAGATCAGCGGGTTGGCGTGGCCCTCCTGCGGGCACCACGCCGCGCCGGCGAGGTCGGGCGCGAGGTACGGGGCGCGGCGGCGCAGCTCGTCGCCCTCGACGACCTCGGTCACGATCCCGGCCTGCTGCTCCAGCTCGCGCTTGTCGTGCAGGACCTGCAGCTGGTCCTCGGTCTCCGCGACCATCCAGCCGCCGGTGATGTGGACCCCGAGGTCGGCGTCGAGCTCCTGATCGAGCGTCCGCCACATCTCGTAGGCCTCGAGGTTCAGCGCGGCCTCGGTCAGCAGGCGCTCCGTGTCCGCGGCGGCCGAGCCGGTGGCGGGCAGCTGGTGGATCGCGAGCTGGATGTGGAAGGAGCC
>WLOB01000248.1 GCA_009699505.1 Actinomycetota bacterium
AGGTCGCCACGATCGCCGCCACCACCCGTGCAGCGATCGCGCCGTTCGAGGCGCAGCGCGCCAACGCGCTCTATCGCCTCGCGACGCTTCAGGGACGTCCCCCCGCCGAGGCGCGTGCCTACGCCTTCACCTGCACCACCGCGCCACGCCTGCGCACCGCGGCACCGGTGGGGGACGGCACCGCGCTCCTGCTGCGCCGCCCCGACATCCGCGAGGCCGAGCGACGCCTTGCGGCTGCCGCGGCGCGGATCGGCGTCGCGCGCGCCGACCTTTATCCGCGCGTGAACCTCGGCGGTGCGCTCGGACTTCTCTCCGGCGGTTTCAAGGCTGTCGCGTCACCGCTCGTGTCGTGGGCGTTCCCGAACCAGGCACCCGCCCGGTCGCGCCTCGAGCAGGCGCGCGCCACCGAGCGCGCCGCCCTCGCCGGGTGGGATGCAGCCGTGCTACGGTCCTTGCGCGAAGTGGAGACAGCGCTGGCCGCCTACGACGCTGAGACGCGGCGCAATCGCGACCTCGGAATCGCCACGCGCGAGGCGCAGGCCTACGCCCGTCGTGCGGGTGCCCGCGTCAGACTCGGCGATGCGCCCGGTTTGCTTCAGGTCGATGCGCAGCGTGCGACCGCGGCCGCCACCCTCCAGCAGGTCCAGTCCGACCTGCTGGTTTCGCAGAACGAGGTCGCCTTGTTTCGCGCGCTCGGCGGCGGCTGGCGAACCGACACGGGCACGAAGTGAAGGTGTGGGATGCGGATATTGATCGTCGAGGATGATGCCGAGACACGTGACTTCGTCGCTCAGGGACTGACCCAGGCCGGACACCAAGTGACGGTCAGCCCGGACGGTCGGGATGGCCTCTTCCAAGCCACCGGCGGCGAATTCGAGGCGCTCGTGGTGGACCGGATGCTGCCAAGACTGGACGGTCTGGCGCTGGTGCGGGCGCTGCGTGCCGCCGGTGACGTGACGCCCATCCTGATGCTGACCGCCGTCGGGGGCATCGCCGACCGGGTGGAAGGTCTGGAGAACGGCGCCGACGACTATCTGGTGAAGCCGTTCGCCTTTTCCGAGCTCGCGGCGCGGCTCAACGCGATCGTTCGACGACCGGCGGTCCGCGCCAATGACCGTTCGCACCTGCTCAAGGTGGCCGACATCGTGCTCGACCTTCACCGTCGGACGGTCGAACGCGCCGGACAGCGTGTTCACCTTCAACCGCGGGAGTTCGCTCTCCTCGCCGAGCTGATGCGCAATCCCCGCCGCGTGATGACGCGGACGATGCTGCTGGAGCGAGTCTGGGACTTCGACTTCGACCCGAAGACGAACATCGTCGAGACACATCTCAGCAGATTGCGCTCCAAGCTGAACGCCGGCTTCGACGAGGACGCGATCGAGACCATCCGCGGCGCCGGCTACATGATCAGGGGCGATTGATGCTGCTCCGCCTCTGGCGATCGACCTTCGGATTGGTGGCGATCGTGGCGATCGCCTTCGCGCTCGCCACCGTCGGCATAGGCGGAATCGCTTACGTCGTCACGCACGAGGCGCTCGAAGAGCAGCTTGACCACCGCGTCTCGATCGAATCCGGTGCTTTGTCCGCCGAAGCGCGGGAGGGCGGCCTGGCGAGCGTCGCCCGCACGATCCGCCTCCGCGGAGAAGCCCGCTCCTCGTCCAGCCTGGAGTATGTGCTGATCGGCTCCGACGGGCAGCCGATCGCTGGTACGGCGACGCCCCTCACGTCGATCGAACACGGCTACGAGGAACTCTTCCGGTTCCGGCGCGGCAACTACATCGGGGTCGGTCAGTCGCTCACGACGACGGTTCCCGGTGGCACGCTGGTAGTGATCGCGGACCGTCACGATCTCGACGAGATCGATCGCACACTCGAGCTGCTGGTCACAGGAGCGCTGGCCGCCATGCTTGCGCTCGGGGTCGGCGCAGCCGCCTTGGTCGGCTGGCTGACGCGGCGGCGCCTCGCGCGGATCGACACCACGGCCCAGGCGATCATCGCGGGCGATCTCGGCCGGCGGGTGGCGCGCGACGGTTCCGACAGCGAGTTCGATCGTCTTTCCGCGACGCTAAACCGGATGCTGGACCGGATCGCCGCGCTGATGGACAATCTCCGCCAGGTGTCGAGCGACGTCGCGCATGACCTCCGCACGCCGCTCACCCGTCTGTGCAATCAACTCGAACGGGCCGCCTCCGAGGACGAGGACACCGGCAGAATGCTCGCGATCCAGGCCGCGCGCGAGCAGGCCGACGAGCTGCTGGAAATCTTCGCGTCCCTTCTCCGCATCGCAGAGGTCGAAGGACTGGCCGAGCGTCGAGCGCTGAAGCCGACCGACCTGTCCGCACTTCTCGAAGAGATGGTGGACACCTACGGGCCGGACTTCGAAGCGAACAAGCGACGTCTCGTGTCGGACATCGCCCCGGGGTTGCAGGTGCGTGGGGATCGACGTCTTCTGGCTCAGGCGTTGTCCAATCTCCTGGAGAATGCACTGCGCCATACCCCCGTCGGATCGACGGCGAAGCTGTCGAGCGTCGCGCACGGTCAGTCGATCGTCGTCGAGTTGGAGGACGACGGGCCTGGGGTCTCGGCCGAGGACGCCGCTCGCCTATTCCAGCGCTTCGCACGTGCGGAGACCTCACGAACAACGCCGGGCCATGGTCTCGGTCTCGCTCTCGTCCGGGCGGTGGCAGTGGGACATGGCGGCGACGCCGCCCTGTCTCGTTCGGAGGGCGGCTTCGGCGTCAGAATGCGGCTTCCCTCACTGATCTGACGGCGCACCGAGCCGTAGACCTTCTCGAACACGCACCACGGATAGCCTTGCGCGGATCCATCGGCTCGCGTCAGAGGATCAGAATATGATCTCCTTTGGTATCAGATGCTGATCGCCGAACTGCGAGAGGCCCGGCGCGCGAAAGGGTGGACCCAGGCTCGTCTTGCGGAGCGGATCGGGGTCAGCAGCCAGACCGTGAAGCGGCTGGAGAAGGGCATCGGGTCGACGTCCAACCTTCTCGCCTCGATGCGGGCGCTCGAATTCACGCTGACGGGCGTCGGGGCCGGCGCGACGCTCACCGAGCAGCTGCAGGCGCGTCGGCGGCGGCAGGGGCTGTCCATGGCCGAGGTCGCGATGCGCGCGAAGCTGTCGCGGACCACGGTGGCCGACCTCGAGCGTGGAGGGGGGTCAGTCGCGAGCCTGCTACGTCTGCTGGATGCGCTGGCGCCCCGCGCCCGGAGGCGCGCGCCCGAACGCGCCTACTGGGGGCAGGCGGAGAAGGCGGATCGGGATAGTCGCTTCACGCCTTCCTCGTTCCTGGCACCCATCTACGAGGCGTTCGGCGCCATCGATCTCGATCCGTGTGGGCATGAGCTCAGTCCGGTGGTCGCCCGGCGGCGGCTCGTTCCCGAGCACGGAGCCGATGGGCTCACTGACACCTGGACAGGACGGCTCGTCTATCTCAATCCGCCGTTCTCACAGCTGCTGGTCTGGCTCAGGCGAGCGCATGAGCAATGGCGGGCGGGCAACGTCGAAACGGTCGTCGGCCTGGTGCCGGTCAGGACGGATTCCAGCTGGTTCCATGAGGTCTTCAGCTCGGACGCGGACATCTTCCTGCTGAAGGGGCGGGTCTCCTTCCTCGACACGAAGGGGAAGAAGCAGCCCACTCCTTTCTCGCTGATGATCTTCACGCTGGGTGCGGGGCCCGAGCAGAAGCGTCGCTTCGCGGAGCTCGTACCCGGCTTCTGGTTGTCGCGGGACCACGCCCCGCGCGACTGACGGGCCCTCGTTCCCTTGAACGGGCGCCCTCTCGAAGTTGGAACGGGGAGGAGCACGGCGAAGGTGGTGTCCAAAAGAAGAAATCGTTCGAGGTGCGGGGTGCAGATCCTACTTGTCGAAGACGATCCGGAGACGGGAGGAGCGATCAAGCGACATCTCGTTCGCGCCGGTCACGACGTCAGGCTGATCGCGGACGGTCACGCCGCCGCGGTCGCGGGCGCGGCGCGCAGGTTCGACGTGGCGATCTTGGACAGGGCTCTTCCCTCGAGGGACGGCCTGACGGTCCTCCAGTCGTGGCGCGCCGCCGGCTTGACGGTTCCGGTGCTGCTGCTCACCGGGATGACCAGGGTCGAAGAGAGGATTGAGGGTCTCACGGCCGGCGCCGACGACTATCTCTCCAAGCCGTTCGACCTGGGAGAGCTGGAAGCACGTCTCGTCGCCATCACTCGCCGGCGCTCCGTCGAAACCGCTACACCTCGTCTCTGCGCCGGTGGCCTAGAACTGGATCTCGTCCAACGCAGCGTGATCGCCGTCGACCAGAACCGCAGTGTGAAGTTGCTGCCGAGGGAGTGCGGCATGCTCGCCCTGCTGATCCGCAACTCCGGGACCATCGTGACCCGGAAGATGCTGATCGAGGCCGTGTGGGGCTATGCCTTCGATCCCGGGACGAACATCGTGGAAAGCCACATGTGCAGGCTGCGAACGAAACTGGCCGGTTTCGGCCTTGAGCCGATCGAGACGCTCAGAGGCCTGGGATATCGGTTCGCGGTCTCATGAGGCTGGCGGCGCGTCGTCCGCCTCGCGGGATCGTTGATCCCGATAGGCGGCGCCATTCCTGGATGAGGGAAGAAGTCGGCTACGCATCAGCGGCGTTGGCCCATGACCTGCGGACGCCGCTCACGCGCATCCGCACGATCCTCGACGCGGCGCTGAGGGAGGACGATCGTGTCTCGCAGCGGGACTGCATCGAACGGGCAATGGCAGGGTGCGACGACATGGCGGAACTGCTCGGCTCGCTCCTGCGCATCACGGAGCTGAAACGGGGAGGCATCCCGCTGCCGAAGGCGGACGTCGATCTCGTCGAGCTCTGCACCTTCCTCCACGAGGCGTTCGAACCGGCGATCGTGGATGGTGGCAGGACGATCAGTCTCTGCTGCGATGGTCCGGCCGTGACGCGCGCCAACCGAGCGCTTCTGGCCCAGACGGTGTCCAACCTGCTGGACAACGCCCAGCTCCACACCCCCATCGGAACGAACATCGTCCTGTCGATCGTGGCGGAGGAGGCTGTGCTCCGCATCGGCGTGTCCGACGATGGACCGGGAGTCCCCGACACCGTCCTGAACCGTCTGACCGAAAGGTTCTACAGGGCGACCCCAGGCCGATCGCCGCCCGGGCATGGCCTCGGCCTGAGCCTGGCCGCCGCCGTCGCAGCGGCGCACGGTGCCGACCTCCGCGTCTTCAACGATGGCCCCGGTCTGCGCGTCGTTCTTTCCCTCGCCTCGATGCCCGACGACCGGAAAGGTGCGCAGCCTCCGGCTCGGCGCTCGGCGTTAGTCCATCAGCTCTGACGAGTAGCGCTCGCACCAGGTGATCCGGGAGATGCGCGCCTCCCGCGCGCCGGCGTAGATGTCTGACGCGACCCAGGCCCTTTCGAGCTCCATCTCCTCCCCGGACACCTCCCGCCACCAGCAGCGACGATCACCGTCCCAGCGGTAGCGGCGATCCTTCAGTGCCGCGCGGGCTGGCATCGGCGCATTGGGCACCTCCACGCGCCAGGTCGGCCGGGCGCCTGCCACGAGGAGCTCCTTCATGACCGTCGTCCCGCACGCGAGACGGTGGTCGAGCAGATGCAGCAGCGCGTTCACGTCCCCGGCGGCGCGGTGCGCATCGAAGAAGAGTCCGCAGCGCAGCAGCAGGCTCGACAGCGTCCTCGCTTCGAAGCCGTGCGAACCCCAGTCAAGGCCCTCCAGGCTGCAGATCCACGGCATCGGCGGCAGGCGGAGGCGGCGATCGATGAAGCCTCTGTCGAAACGCGCGTTGTGCGCGAGCACGAGGTCCGCGTCGGTGAGCATGCCGAACGCCTCCCCGTCGGAGATGCATCGGCCCTTCACATCCGCATCGGACAGACCGGTGATGACGCTGACCTTCGCGGGAATGGGCACGCCGGGATCCTCGAGCCAGCTCCTCGGCCTCGACGTCTCGACGATGTGACCGGCCTCATCGATGCGGACGCGCTGGATCGCCAGCTCGATGATGGCGTCGCGCCGCGCGTCGAGCCCCGTCGTCTCCACGTCGACCACAGCGATGGTCAGCTCGCCGGGGCCACCCACTGTGCCCCTCCGCCGGTCCATCGGACCGATCCGGCGGGCCACCCGATAGTCCGAATGATTCTCGAGCGCGGCCGCCGCGCTTTCCGGATCGACCAGCACCGGGATGCGGTCGCTCGCAGGCGCGCTCACGCGACCATCCTCCGCTCGACACGCACGTCGAGGCCAAGGGCGATCGGTCCGCTCGGGTCGGACGCCGCCGCCTGGATCTCGGCGGCCATCGTCTCCGTGACCAGTCCGCGAACCACGAGGCGGTGGCGCTCGAAACCCGCCTCGACGGACGCGGACGTCGCGAGATCGTCGCCGTATCGCACCGCCAGGCGCCGTCGGACGGTGGCCTCGTCACAG
>WLOB01000249.1 GCA_009699505.1 Actinomycetota bacterium
GGGGCAGCTGCTCTACGGGCGCAACGCGGTCCACGAGACGCTCCGGGCCGATCGCCGCACCGTGCGCGCGCTGTGGGCCACGACGGCCACCGTGGAGGCGGAGGAGTGGCTCGAGGGACAGGACGTCCGTCCGGCCTCGGCGGATGAGCTGGCGGCGCTGTGCGGCTCGCCCGACCACCAGGGCGTCGTCGCCGCCGTCGATCCGTACCCGTACGTCGAGCTCGCCGAGCTCCTCGCCGTCCCGTCGCCGCTCATCGTCGCGCTCGACGAGGTGCAGGACCCGCAGAACCTCGGCGCGATCGCCCGGACCGCGGAGTGCGTGGGGGCGACGGGGATGATCATCTGCCGCCACCGGGCCGCCGAGGTGACCCCCGCGGCCGTCAAGGCCTCGGCTGGCGCGACGGAGCACCTGCCGATCGTCCAGGCGCGCAACCTCGCCGACGCCCTCGCCGAGGCGAAGGCCGCGGACGCGTGGGTCTACGGTGCCGCGGGCCGCGAGGCCGGCGCCGTGCCGTACACCCAGCCCGACTACACCGGGGGCATGGTCCTCGTGATGGGCGCGGAGGGAACGGGCCTGCGGCCCCGCGTGGCCTCGTCCTGCGACGCCCTCGTCGCCCTGCCGCTCCGCGGCCGCCTGGACAGCCTGAACGTGGGGGCCGCGAGCGCCGCGCTCCTGTACGCGATCTTGCAAGGGCGAGATCGTGTTGACAACGGGACATAACCCTGTCAGATTCACCGCGTCGTGACCGTCGACCTCAGGTCTAGACCGGGCCCTCGGGGTCGGCGTCAACGACGAACATCGCAGCACCAAGTCAGCTCTTAGCGCCGTGGGAGGCGCGCGTTACGAGGCTTCAAGACCGCGTGGAGGCGGTCGGAAAGGCATCTCGTGGCACAACTCAAGAACAGCCCTAACGCTCAACGTCAGGTTGAGGATGGGTTTCTCATCGCCCGCGCCAAGCGCGGGGATGAAGCATCGACCACCCGCTTGATCCAGCGGTACCAGGGATTCGTCCGGATGAAGGCCAGTTCCTTCTTCCTGTCCGGCGGAGATCGCGACGACCTCATCCAGTACGGCCTCATGGGCCTGTACGAGGCGATCCGCGACTTCCGCACGGACCGGGAGTCGAGCTTCCGGAACTTCGCGGAGCTCTGCATCACGCGCCGGATGATCACGGCCATCAAGGCCGACAACCGGCACAAGGCGAAGCTGCTCAACGACGCCGTGTCGCTGTCCTCGCCGCCCCCCGGGGCGTCCGAGGGCGAGTCGACGATGCACGACGTCATCGCCGGCCCGCAGAAGCACGACCCGGCCCGCCTCGCGGTGGACCGCGACGAGCTGCGCGCGCTGGTCTCGTCGGTCCCGGAGCTCCTCTCGGACCTCGAGTCGCGGGTGCTCGCGCTCTACCTGCGCGGCCGCTCCTACGAGGAGATCGCGGAGCGCCTCGGCTCGGACACCAAGCGCGTCGACAACGCCCTGCAGCGCGTGAAGCGCAAGATCGGCGACTTCCTGCGCGAGCGGGAGCGCGTGCCGCTCCGCGTCGTCTCGTAGCGCCCGGCGCCCCCGTCCGGGGGCGAGCGGCGACGCGCCACGTCGGCGCGTCGTCGGACTACAGTGCGCGGCATGACGGCCGCGCTGCCCACCGCCCTCACCGACCCGACCGGCCACGTGCCACTGGCCGTGTCGGTGGTGGGGGTGGTCCTCCTGGTGATCATCGCGGTCGTCGCGCTGCTCGGCCTCACGGGGTACCTGGCCGCCCGTCGGCGCGACGAGTCGCAGCGGGCCGCCACGGACGAGCGGATCCGTGCGGCGAACTCGGCGCTCGCGGCGGCCCACGCCGCCGACGAGGGCTGGGACCCGGTCGTGATGCGCGCCGCCGCGCTCGACGCCGCCCGCACGCTCGGGATCGCCGCCCCGTCCGCCGTCGGCCTCAGCCTCGTCTCCGTCGACGACCAGCCCGGGGTGACGGACGACCGCGCGACGTTCGTCGTGGCGGACGGCGAGCGGACCCACGAGATCGTCCTGGGCCGCGGCGACGACGGGCGCTGGCTGCCGGTCTGACCCCGACCCGGGCGCTCCGGCCGACGCTAGGATGCGCCCACTCCGCCCGCGTAGCTCAGTTGGCCAGAGCAGCGCTCTTGTAAAGCGAAGGTCGTCAGTTCGAATCTGACCGTGGGCTTGGGTGGCGGACGCACCGCGACCGTCCCCGCCGGCCGGGTGGCGCGGGTCACCGCCCCGGCCCGGCTGTAACCCGGGTCCCCGTCCGGGGTGCTGTACGCAGATGGATCGCGACGCACCTGCACCCGAAGACCGCCCGGAGCGCCTGCCGGCGCTCGCCCCCTCGACCTCGCCCGCGGCGGACGGTCGCGCGGAGCGCCCGGACCTCGACCGCGACCAGCGCCTCGCCCTGCACGCCCGCGTCGGCAAGGGCGTCAACCCGCTCGTCTACTGGTCCGTGCGGGCGCTCTTCCAGCCGTTCTTCCACGTGTACTTCCGGTTGTCCCGGATCGGGCGCGAGCACATCCCGACGGACGGTCCCGTCATCTTCGCGGCGAACCACCGCAGCTTCCTCGACCCGTTCGTGATCGGCGCGATGTCCCGTCGGCCGCTCTACTTCGTCGCGAAGAAGGAGCTCTTCCGCAAGCCGCTGCAGCGGTGGTTCCTGAACAGCCTCGGCGCCTTCCCCATCGACCGCGGCAACGCGGACGGCGACGCCATGAGCACCGCCCGCGCGGTGCTCGAGCGCGGCGACTGCGTCGTCATCTTCCCCGAGGGCACGCGCACCCGGCCCGGCGGCATCGGCCGTCCGAAGCGCGGCGTCGGTCGGCTGGCGCTCGAGACCGGCGCCCCGGTGGTGCCCGTCACCGTCCACGGCACGAGCCACATCCGCACGACGTGGCGGATCCGGCCGCACAAGGTGACGGTGCGCGTCGGCCGTCCCCTGACCTTCCCGCAGGTCGAGGACCCGACCGCCGAGCTGGCGACCGCGGTGACCTCCCGCATCTGGCCGTGCGTCGAGCTGGGCTGGAACAGCCTGGGCGGCCACACGACGGAGCGCGGCATCGGGGTCGACCCGGCGCTGCTGCGCCCGGAGCTGGCCCCGGACGGCCTCGCCCCCGCACGCACCCTCGCCCCGACGACCGGCGACCACGTCGACCGGGAGGCCGACGCGGTCTAGGCGGGCGCGTCACGGACGACGGGCGCTGGGCCGCGTGGCGGTACAGTGCTCGGCGTGGAGAAGGCTGAGCTCGACGACCGGTTCTCCGAGCTCTACCGGAACCACCTCCGCGACGTCTACTCGTTCGCCTACTACCGGGTCGGCAACCACCACGACGCGGAGGACCTGACCGAGCAGACGTTCCTGCAGGCCTACCGGCACTTCGAGCGTGCGCTCCGCGAATCGGACGGGCGGCCCCTGCGGCCCTGGCTGATCCGCATCGCCCACAACCTCGCCGCCAACCTCTTCCGGGACCGGTCGCGCCGCCCGCAGACCTCGATCGACGACGACGACTCGACGACGATCCTGCGGGCGACCCACACGACCGAGGACCTCGTGGAGGAGCGCGACGAGCTGGGACGCATCCTCGCCGCCGTGCAGCACCTGCCCGACGACCGCCGTGAGGCCCTGATCATGCGCTTCGCCCTCGGCATGGACAACCGCGAGATCGCTCGCGCGATGGGGCGCTCCGACGGGGCGACGAAGGTGCTGATCCACCGGTCGATCAAGCAGCTCGAGGGCATCGTCGCCGAGACGCCGACCCAGGGGCTCTCGTCGTGAGCAAGTCGGCCCTGAACATCGAGACGCTGCTGCGCGAGGCCATGGCGCCCGTCGAGCCGCCGGAGCGCCTGGGCACCCGGGTCGAGACGACGCTGCGCAGCCTCTCCGAGCTGGCCGCGGACGAGCTCGAGTCGTGGGAGCTCGCCGCGATGCGGGACCCGCGCAACTGGGTCCGCCCCGCGGTCGCGGTCGCCGTGGGCGGCGTCGCCGGCACCGGGCTGGCCGTCGTCCGCTGGCGCCAGGTCAGCCGCTCCCGCAGGGGGCGCGCCGGGGCCACGCTGGACCGGGCCGCGGAGGACGTCGCGGGCGCCGTGCGCCACGGCCTCCGGCGCTTCGGCGGCCGTTGATCGCCGCCTCAGGCACGACCGGTACGCTCCCGGACCGATGGCCACCTGTTACCGCCACCCGTCGCGCGAGACGGGCGTGGCCTGCTCCAACTGCGACCGTCCGATCTGCCCGGACTGCATGACCTCGACGCCGGTCGGCATGCGCTGCCCGGAGTGCGCCAAGCAGAAGACGCGGGTGCACACGATCGGGTCGCTCGCCGGCACCCACGCGCCGCAGCTGACGCAGGCGATCATCGCCGTCTGCGTCGTGGCGTTCATCGCCGGCGGCAATTTCGGCGTGGGCGGCGGCCCCGAGGCGTCGTGGATCGACCGCCAAGGCTGGCTCTACGGCCCCCAGGTCGCCGACGGCGAGTGGTGGCGGCTCGTCACGGGCGGGTTCCTGCACGCGGACCTGCTGCACATCGCGCTGAACATGGTGCTCCTGTGGTTCCTGGGCAGCCAGATCGAGGCACGCCTGGGCCCCGCCCGCTTCGGCCTCGTCTACCTGACGGGGCTCCTCGGCGGCTCGCTCGGCGCGCTGATCCAGACCCAGGGCGTCACGGTCGGGGCCTCCGGCGCCGTCTTCGGGCTCGCGGGCTACCTGCTGGTCGAGATGCGCCGCCAGGGGCTCAACCCGTTCCAGAGCCAGCTGGGCTTCCTCATCATCATCAACCTCGTGCTGTCCTTCCGGCCCGGGGTCTCCTGGGGCGGGCACCTCGGCGGGCTGGTCTTCGGCGCGCTCGCCGCACTGGCCCTGCAGGAGGGCGCGCGCCGCGGCCCCCGCTGGCTCGGCCTCGCGCTCTGCGGCGCCCTCTGCCTCGTGGCCGCGGTCGCGGCGATCTCCGTGGCCGAGCCGTTCGGGGCGTTCGCGTGAGGCTGCCGGCCGTCCGGCGTCCCGCCGGCGGCGGGACGCGCCCATCCCGTGGCGTCGTCCTGGCCGGGGTCGCCCTGATCCTCGTCGTGGTCGTCGGCGCCGTCCTGCTCCTCTCGGGGGGCGGCGGCTCGCCCGAGGAGCGCCGCGCCGCCGTGGCCGCGACGGACCGCCTGGCGTCGTCGGTCACCGCGCGGCCCACGCCGACGTCGCGTCGCCTGTGCGCCGCCGTCGGCGCCCGGACCCGCGGCGAGCTGGCGGCGCTCGCGCGCTACCTGCCGGCCCCCCGCACGGAGTGCCGCAACATCCCCAACCGCCTGCTGCGGGCCGCCCTCGAGCCCCTGCCCGGCGTCGCGGGTCGTCCGCTGGAGGCCGAGGTCGACGGCGACGTCGCGACGGTCCGCCTCGTGGACGGTCCCGAGGTCTCGCGGGCCAGCCGCACGACGCGGGGCTGGCGGGCGGACCCCGGCGTCGGCGGTCTGGGCGCGTGGCGCCTGGAGACCGCGCGCCGCTGCTCCCGGGCGCTGACGACGAGCCGCATGGCACCCCTGACGCCCGACCCCGCCGGCTACCGGGAGGCCGTGACGGTCCGGCTGCGGGGCGTCGTCGACGTGCTCGACATGCTGCAGGACGACCGGCTGCCCGGCGCGCTCGACGGCCGGGTCACCGAGCCCCGCAACGGGCTGACCGAGCTCCGGGACGGTCTGCGTCGCGCGCTGCAGGCGACGGAGTCCGGCGCCGCGTCGCTGGCCCGCAACGCGCCCGACAGCGCCCAGCTGCCGTCCGTGCTGCAGCTGCTCGAGGCCTTCGCCTCGCTGCGCGAGCTCGGCGCCCCGTGCCTCGGCGGTCCGAGCTCCCCCGACGCGGTCGGCGAGGGCAACGCGATCTGCTCCGCCTACCGGCAGTCCGTCGACACGGGCTACCGCGTGATCGGCCGGTCCGAGACCTCGGCCGTCGCGGCCGACGGCTTCCGCACGCTGGCGGGGGCCTGGCGCCAGATCAGCGCCCGCATCGGGCGGATCGACCTGTCCGACGCGACGAGCCTGCGGTCGGTCCGCGCCGACGCGGTCCGCTCCGGCGCGATGGTCGCCGTCCTCGCCGACCGCCTGGCCGAGCAGACGCTCGCCGGTGGTCCGAGCGACGCCACCGCGGCGGACCTCGACCTCGCGCAGCAGAGCACCCTGGACGCCCTCATGGCCCTGGGCTTCCGCGAGTGCGGCACGATCAGCTGAGCCGGCGGGCCGTCACCTCGTCGTAGAGGTCCTGGACGCCCGCGGCGAGGCGGTCCGCCCCGAAGCGCGCGGCGGCGTCCGCGGCCGCGAGGGCCCCCAGGCGGCGCCGGCGGGCGGGTGCGGCCCGGAGGCCCGCGCGCGCGCGGGCCAGCGCCGCGGGGTCGCCCGGGGGGACCAGGACGCCGGTCCGTCCGCCGTCGAGGATCTCGCGCAGCCCC
>WLOB01000025.1 GCA_009699505.1 Actinomycetota bacterium
CTGCGGCGTCAGGAAGCCCTTGATGTTCGGCTCGTTCCACAGCGTGTAGGTGGTGACGGGGGGCAGCGGCTGGACGACCGGCTTGGGCGGCGCGGGCGCGGGCGCGGGCTTCGCGGCCGGGGCCGGCTGCGGGGCGGGCGGGGAGAACCAGCCGTCGAAGAACCCCTGGGTGCTGGCGCGGCCGGCGCGCACGGCCGGGGTGGCGGGCGCGGCGGGCGTCGCCGACGCGGCGCCGGTCGTCGGGACGAGGTCGCCCTTGTACCGGCGGACGACGGCCTCCGCGAAGTCGGAGTAGGCCGACGGGTCGACGTTCTCGCGGGCCCGGATCCCCTGGGAGCCGACGGGCTCGGTGGTCGCCCAGTACGGCGCCCAGAAGCCGATGTCGATCATCGGCTCCATCCCGTGGGCCCGGACGGAGCGGACGGCGAGGTCGAGGCGGTCCCAGACCCCGGCGGGATAGGACGCCGAGCTCTTCGCGTCGAAGATCGGCTGCGTGTCGCTCGCGGCGTCCGGGGCGATCTCCTGCCAGTTGGCGGTCAGGCGCACGTGGGTGAAGCCGATGGACTCCATCTGGTCGAGCGCCTTGTTCACCTTCGCCGGGTCGCCCGACAGCATGAGCGCGTCGTCCTGGACGACGCTGTCGAGGGCGGAGGCCGTCGACGGGACCCCGGCGGCGACGGCCAGGAGCACGAGGAGGGAGAGGACGAGGCGGGAGGCTGAGTGCATGAGGAGCAGCGCGGGACGGGATGACGCTTCGTTCTGTTCCACGGCGCACACAGCGCGGGCGACGCGCTTCGGGGTCGTTGTTGGACGAACGATCCACGCGCTCCGTGGACCGATGTGGGCCCGCGCCGCGAGCACCGCCGACCGGATCACCCGTTCCGTCCCCGCCGGGGTGACCGCGCCGGGCCGCGGACGTCCCCGTGACGGCCGCCGGGGGCCACCCGTCACCGCGCGCCGCCCGACGCCGCACGGCCTCCCCGGACGGGCGGCCCGTCGACCCCGCGGCACTCCTGGGAGAATCACCCCCGTGCCCGCCGCGCCCGATCTCGCCGCCTCGCTGGCTCGCGCCGAGGCCCTCGGCCTGCGGCTGCGCCCGACCTTCGACGAGGCGCTGGCGCTCGCCGCCGACCACGACGTCGTGCCCGTCCTGGCGCAGACCATCGACGACGTCGAGACCCCGGTCTCCGCCTACCTCAAGCTGCGCGCGGCGCACCCCGGCGAGCCGTCGTTCCTCCTCGAGAGCGCCGAGCAGGGCCGCGTCGGCCGCTACTCGTTCCTCGGCGTCCGGCCGGCCCGCACGATCGAGTGGTCCCTCGGCGACCCGGGCGACCCGTACGCGATTGCCCGCGACGCCATCGGCCGGCGCCGCGTCGCCGAGGTCGAGGGGCTGCCGCCCTTTGTCGGCGGCGCCGTCGGCGTCTTCGCCTACGACCTGGTCCGCACGGTCGAGCCGCTCGGCGAGCCCAACGAGGACGTCCTCGGCACGCCCGACCTGGCGCTGCAGGTGACGGACGCGATGGTCGTCTTCGACGGCCTGCTGCACACGATCACCGCGCTGGCGCCCCTGCACACCGGTGCGGACGACGCCCCCGTCGGCGGCGACCGCGCCCCGGAGGACGAGCTCGCCCGTCGCTACGTCGCCGCGGCCGACCGCATCGTCGAGCTGCGCGAGGCGCTCCTGCGGCCGACGCCCGCCGGGCGCGACGCGTCCGCCGGCCCGCGGGACGCCCCGGAGTGGGTCTCGAACCACTCGCGCGAGGCGTTCGAGGCGATGGTCGCGCGGATCATCGAGTACGTCCGCGCGGGCGACGCGTTCCAGGTCGTGCCGTCGCAGCGCTGGTCCGCCGAGCTCGGGATCGACCCGTTCTCGGTCTACCGCGGCCTGCGCGTCGTCAACCCGTCGCCGTACATGTACCACCTCGACTTCGGCGGCTGGCAGGTCGTCGGGGCGAGCCCCGAGCCGCTCGTGACGGTGCGCGGCGACCGCATCTCGATGCGGCCGATCGCCGGCACCCGCCCGCGCGGCGCCACGCCCGCCGAGGACGCCGAGATGGCCGCCGGGATGCTCGCGGACGAGAAGGAGCGGGCGGAGCACGTCATGCTCGTCGACCTCTCCCGCAACGACCTGGGCCGCGTCTGCGAGTACGGGACCGTCGAGGTCGACGAGCTCATGGTCGTCGAGACCTACTCGCACGTCCTGCACATCGTCTCGGCCGTCTCGGGCACCCTGCGGCCCGAGGTCGCCGCGACGGACGCGCTGCGGTCCGTCCTGCCCGCCGGCACGCTGTCGGGCGCCCCGAAGGTCCGAGCGATGCAGATCATCGACGAGCTCGAGCCCGTCAAGCGCGGCGGCTACGGCGGCGCGGTCGGCTACCTCGCGTGGTCCGGCGACCTCGACTCCTGCATCCACATCCGCACCGCGGTCTTCAAGGACGGCACCGCGCACGTGCAGGCCGGCGGCGGAACCGTCGCCGACGCGCTGCCCGCGTACGAGTACGAGGAGTCCGTCAACAAGTCGCGCGCGATCCGCCGCGCGGTCGAGGTCGCGCTGCAGCAGCCGGAGTGGTCGTAGGACCGCCAGGTCCCGCCCCAGCCGCCGCCCGCCCCGTCACCCCGGATCCGCCCATGACCTCCGTCCTCGTCATGGAGCGTTTGCGAAACTCCTGAGCCCCGCTACGACGGGGCTTTTTCGTGGGCTGACACGTGAACTGCACACGTGCCCCCACGGAAACTGCACACGCCATGATGCAAGTCGGTGGTCGTCGGGATATCTGTCGTGAATGACAGAGACGAACGAACCACAAAACCCTTCGATCATTGCCCGCATCGACCGTGCCACTGGCCGCGTGGCTTCAAGCAGGAGCGAGCAGGCGAAACAGGCGATCCTGCTCGCGACCATCGACCATGAGTCTCCGTTGCGGGCGTACGTCGACCGAGGAGAGGCGATCCTCGCCGACCCGGCGCTCGACGCAACCGCAAAGACAAAGGCGCTCGAAGAGATCCTGCGTGCCATCCGGTTCGGTTTTGCCGACGGCGATTACCACTTCCGGGACGTGTACATCCGTCGGAAGGCCGAGAGTAAGATGGGAGCTCGGTCGAACGTGATCCCGTCCGACGACGGGGAGTAGACGCGCTCACCTGTCCGAAGCACCCGCCACCATGCATCGCATGGCAAAGGTCCGGCTTTTCATCTCGTACGACTATGACAACGACGCCTTCTTGACGGAGGCGCTTGTTGAGCAGTCCAAGAAGACGGACTCCCCCTTCGAGTTCACTGACGCGAGCGTCAAGGTGCACCTCACGGGCGACTGGGAGGAGAAGGTTCGCGGTCGGATCGACCGGGCCGACCAGGTCGCGGTCATCTGCGGCAAGAACACGACGACCGCGACGGGTGTGACCGCCGAGATCGAGATCGCGCAAGCTCTGGGCAAGCCGTACTTCCTACTCGCGGGGTACAGCAGTGGCGGCAACAAGAAGCCGAAGTCTGCGTTGGCCAGCGACAAGATGTACGAGTGGACTTGGCCGAACTTGAAAAGCCTCATTTCTGGGAACCGCTAGGTGCCAGCACAGTCCCCGCAACCCCTGCCCGAGGGGCTTCTCGATCAGTACAAGCTGATGGCGGAGATGTCCGACCGGCTCTCGGCCCGACGAGGGTTGGCCAATAGCTTCTTCCTCAGCGTGCAAAGCGCATTGGTGGCAACCGTGGCGCTGGCCGACGGTCGCACCTGGCCGATCGGCGTCGCTGGGATCATTGTCGCGCTGGCTTGGTTTCGGCTCTTGCGGAGCTACAAGACGCTGAACGCGGCGAAGTTCACCGTCATCCACAACATCGAGGGCAAGTTGCCTGCGCAGCCGTTCAAGGACGAGTGGGACATCCTCGATCAGCCGGGGCAACCAGCGTGGAAGCGCTACACCGCGCTCTCGACAGTCGAGCAGATCGTTCCGCTCGTCTTCGCGGGCCTTCATGCCCTCCTCCTGGCGACGTGAGGCTCGAACCATGAGGATGGGTCGATGATGAGCCGGACCTACGTAGACGAGCTGGCTGCACGCATTCGGGCGGCCACTCCCGATGCCCTAGTGCCGGACGACGCGACGCCCGACGACGTGGCGCAGCTCTTTCGGCTCTACGCGCTCCTCGCGCTCGTTCGAGGTCACGACGTGACGGCGGCGAACGTCCACGACGCGTGGTCCACGTGGATGCTCTCTCGGGGTGAGGGCGATCACGAGTCGATCGTGCCCTTCGTGAAGCTTGACGATGACGCCCAGGAACAGGACGACCCGTTCGTGGTTGCGATCCGTTCTGCGCTCGCGAACTGAACTCCATCGCTCGCGGGTGCTGTCAATCCGCCAAGGCCGGGATAGGGTGCCCACGTGCGTGTTGTCGATATCCGCCTGCAAGGACGGGCCAGGAAGTCTCGTGCGGCACGCACCGTTGGGGAGTGCTCGTGACTGTCGACCCGAATACGGCCCCTGATCCTGCCGATGGCCTGACGCCGGAGCAGCGCGCTCGGTACCAACGCATCGACCCGTTGTTGCGAGCTGCTGGCTGGGACGTGCAGAACCTGCGGAAGATCAGTCTCCGAAAGTCGGTTGGTGTCGCAGTACGGGAGTACCCGCTCGGGAAAGACGCCGTGGATTACCTCCTGTTCGTCGACGGGAAGGCAATCGGCACCATCGAGGCGAAGGCGCAGGGCCTCACCTTGTCGGGCGTTGAGACCCAGAGCCGTCGCTACACAGACGGGTTCAGCGCGCTGCCGGACGCCAAGCGGCCGAAGTCATGGCTGTGGCCCGAGCGACTCCCTTTCCACTACATCACCACGGGCGACGAAACTCTTTTCGAGAGCCTGCGTGACCCTCGCCCGCGTACGCGGGAGGTGTTCGGGTTCCATCGCCCGGAATGGCTGCGACACCTCGCCGAAAAGAGTTCGCTGCGTCAAGGCATCCACAACATGCCGCCGCTCATCAAGGACGATCTTCGGAAGTCGCAGATCGACGCGATTGGTGGCCTCGAAGCGTCGGTGCGGGACGACCGCCCCCGCGCGCTCGTCGAGATGACCATGGGAGGGGGCAAGACGATTGCCGCCGTCGCTCATGCCTACCGTCTGTTGAGCCACGCAGGGGCGCAGCGCATCCTGTTCCTGGTCGATCGACGGGGCCTCGCGCAACAGGCCGTCGACGAGTTCACCAACTGGCAGACGCCGGAGGGGCGGAAGTTCGGGGAGTTGTTCGTGGTGCAGCGGCTCACCGGCCCAGTCATCAACGAGGCGTCGAACGTGGTCGTGACCACGATCCAGCGGCTCTACGCGATGTTGCAGGGCAACGAGGACTTCGACGAGACCCGTGAGGACGTTTCGGCATGGGAGCTCGACGACAGCGCCAGCCCTCAGCTTGAAGTGGCGTATCAGTCGAAGGTCCCGATCGAGACGTTCGACTACATCTTCATCGACGAATGCCACCGCAGTATTTACGGCCGGTGGGGGCAGGTACTCGACTACTTCGACGCCTTCCAGACGGGCTTGTCCGCGACACCGGCGAAGCAGACGTATGGGTACTTCTCAACGAACGTGATCGACGGGTCAACAAAGCCGAACGTCGTATCGAGATACACCCACGATGAGAGCGTCCTCGATGGCGTCAACGTGGACTTCAAGGTCTTTCGCATCAAGACGCAGATTGGCGAAACAGGGTCGACAATCTCGGGAGGCGAGTGGATCAAGCTCCGGGACAAGCGGACGCGCAAGCTCCGGGCAGAGCAGCTCGACGAGGACTTCGAGTACGACGCCGCCAAGGTGAACACGGCCGTTGTCGCTGAGGATCAGCTTCGGACCGTCGTCCGAGCCTTCAAGGACAACTTGCCCACGATGTTCCCCGGCCGGGAAACCGTGCCGAAGACGGTCGTGTTCTGTCGCGATGACACGCACGCCGAGGATGTCGTCAAGGTCATCCGCGAGGAGTTCGCCGAAGGCAGCGACTTCGCACGCAAGATCACGTACCTCACCGGAAACAGCCAGCAGGCCATTCAGGACTTCCGAACTGATCCCCGCTTCCGCATTGCGGTCTCGGTCGATCAGATCTCCACAGGGACGGACATCAAAGCCGTCGAATGCCTGCTGTTCCTGCGCAATGTCAAGAGCCGCCTCCTCTTCGAGCAGATGAAGGGACGCGGCGTTCGGACTATCCAACCGGCCGACCTTCGCGCAGTGACCGGTGACGCGACGGCAAAGACGCACTTCGTCCTCGTTGACGCCGTCGGCGTCACCGACAGCGAACAGGCGTGGGTGGCGGCTCCGCCGCTGGACCGTGAGCCGAGTATTCCTCTGACCGAGCTGCTCGGCACTTTGGCGCAAGGCGTCGATCACGACGACCTGCTCACGACGGTTGCCTCCCGGTTGTCTGCCCTCGCAGGCCGACTGACGGGGGACGAGGAAGCTGCAATCAAACAGATGACCGGCGGCGAGGGGCTACGGGACATCGCACGCTCTCTTGTGCAGGCCGTGTCGCCCGAGCGCCAGCTCGATCTCGCTCACGACCTCGCTCAGGCAGCCGGGGAGCCGCTCCCGGCCGAGCCGACGACCGACGAGGAGCAGGCACTCGTCGCTCGCTACGTCGAGAAGGCGCGTGAGCAGCTCGTACACGCCGCGACGGAACACCTGGCAGATGGAGAGGTGCGCGAGACCATCCTCGCGATCCAGCGCAACGCTGAGCAGGTGATCGACCGGCAGAGCGTCGACGCTGTCCTTGGTGCTGAGTTCGTTGACGACGGCAAAGCGAAGTCAGTGGTTGAGTCGTGGGAGAAGTTCGTCGAGGAACACCATGACGAGTACGTCGCCCTCGCCGCGCACTACGGCCAGCCGCAGAAGCGGCGACTGAGCTACGACGACATCAAGGCCCTGTCGCTCGCCATCAGCGTCCCGCCGCACAACCTCACCCCGACAAGGCTCTGGGAGGCATACGCCGCCTTGGAGAAAACGCGGGTGCGAGGCAGCGGCGAGCGCAAACTCGTAGACCTCGTGAGCATTATCCGTTTCACCACCGAACAGGCCGACGAGCTCGAACCGCTCGCCGATCTCGTACGCCTCCGCTACGACCTCTGGTTGGAAGAGCAGTCGAGCGCGGGTCGGAGCTTTACGCCGGAGCAACGCCGATGGCTTGACATGGTTGCCGATCAGATTGCGACCTCGCTCAGCATCGAGAAACAGGATTTCGACGAGTTCCCGTTCCGCGACCGAGGCGGACTCATCGCCGCGCATCGCGCCTTTGCGGGCGGCCTGGACGACGTGCTCGCTGAGCTCAACGAGAAGCTGGCGCGAGCATGAGCACTGTCGAGATGGTCGCACTGACCGACGTAGTCGAAATCCTCGACCGCTTCCGTGTGCCGGTCAGCGCGAAACAGCGTCAGCTACGCGTGGGGGCCGTGCCTTACTACGGCGCCACCGGGCAGGCCGGATGGATCGACGAACCCATCTTCGACGAACCGTTGGTTCTGCTTGGGGAGGACGCGGTGCCCTTCCTCGATCCGTCGGCTCCGAAGGCGTACCCAATTGACGGACCGTCTTGGGTCAACAACCACGCGCACGTCCTGCGTGCCCTACCGGGAAAGGTCGATCGTGCCTTTCTGGTGCACTCGCTGAACGTCGCTGATTACCGGGGCCTAGTCAACGGCACCACTCGCTTGAAACTGACCCAGGCGAGTATGAAGGAGCTACGAATTCCCCTCCCGCCGCTGGCCGAACAGCGCTGCATCGTTGCGCGGCTGGCGGAGATCGGCAACGCGACAACACGGGGCGCATACGCACTCGGTCAGGCAACCACTCTGACTGAGCAGCTTCGCCAGTCGGTTCTCTTCCGTGCTTTCGATGGACCGTCCGACACAACAATCGGCGAGGTCGGTGAGGTGTTCGTTGGTGCTACTCCAAGTCGCGCCGATCCAGCGCTCTGGGATGGCACCGTTCCGTGGGTATCGAGTGGAGAGGTCGCTTTTGATCGGATCGGCTCCACCAGGGAGGGCATCTCCGAGAGCGCACTGCGAAACGCGTCGAGACGTATCCACCCAGTCGGGACCGTTCTAGTGGCGATGATTGGCGAAGGCAGAACGCGCGGGCAGGCAGCGATATTGGACATTCCAGCGGCCCACAACCAGAACTGTGCGTCCATCCGTCTCGATAGAGACCGGATGCTTCCGGAGTACCTCTTTTACTGGTTCATGGCACGCTACGACGAGAACCGTGGCGGCGGCGCCGGAAGTCAGCAACCTGCGCTGAACGGCAAACTCGTCAAGTCGCTGCGTATCCCTTGTCCGCCACTCACAGTGCAGGCCGCAGTGGTCGCAGATATCGGGGCGTGGTTCACCCGGGTCGAGGCCTTGGCTGGCAACATCGAAAATACGCGGACACTTGTACGCGCGCTCGACGCAGCCAGCCGCTATCGCGCGTTGCGGACCCCAGCCGTCCCGTAGCGAGAATTGAGCATTAGCTGTGGAGCGCATCGCACTATGAGTGATATGTCAGCAACGTCCCAGGCCCTGACCCAGAAGCTTTGGGGCTACTGCAAACTTCTTCTCGACGACGGGCTTAGCTACGGCGACTATCTTGAACAGCTCACGTACCTCCTGTTCTTGAAGATGGCCCACGAGCGGACCGAGCCCCCGTTCGACGAACAGTCGGTCATTCCCGAGGGATGCGATTGGCCGTCGCTCGCTGAGAAGAGCGGGGCGGATCTCGAAGCGCATTACACGCTCTTGTTGCAGACCCTTGCCCAGGAGCCCGGCCTCCTCGGCCTCATCTTCCGCAAGTCGCAGAACCGCATTCAGGACCCCGCGAAGCTTCGACACCTCGTCGTCAACCTCATTGGTGGCGAGACCTGGTCCGGCCTGGACTCAGATCTCACGGGCGACTTCTACGAGGACTTGCTCGAACGAACGGCGTCTGAGGGCAAGGCCGGGGCCGGGCAGTACTTCACCCCGCGCGCAGTCATTCGAGCCATGGTCGATGCCGTTCAGCCGAGGCCGGGGCAGACGATGAGCGACCCTGCGTGCGGCACCGGTGGGTTCCTACTCGCGTTCCACGAGTACGTGCTGGCGAACAACACGCTGGACCGTGATGAGAAGGCCCGCCTGCGCGACGAATGCATTCACGGGAACGAGCTCGTCGATAACACGGCGCGCCTCTGTGCGATGAACCTCTTCCTTCACGGGATCGGCCATTACTCAGCAGAGGAGGCGCCAGCGATATCGGTCGGTGACGCGCTCGTTGCCACGCCGTCGAAGAAGGTCGATCTCGTCCTCGCGAACCCGCCCTTTGGGAACAAGAGCGCGACCACGTTCGACGCCGAGGTCACGCTCGACGACGACGGCAATGAGGTCATCAAGACGAGCAAAGACAAGCTCGTCATCTCTCGCCCCGACTTCTGGGCGACCACGTCGAACAAGCAGCTCAACTTCGTCCAGCACATCCGCTCGATGCTCGATATCGGAGGTGTCGCCGCGATCGTCGTGCCGGACAACGTGCTGTTTGAGGGGAGCTCAGAGAACTCCGCTGGGGGCAAGATCCGCGAGCGTCTGCTGCACGAGTGCGACGTGCACACGATCCTTCGCCTCCCGACCGGCATCTTCTACGCGCAGGGCGTGAAGGCAAACGTCGTGTTCTTCCGTCGCCACGCAGCGGGAAAGCAGGCTGCGACCAGAGAGCTCTGGATCTTCGACTTGCGCACCAATCAGCACTTCACGTTGAAGACCAAGCCGCTTCGTCGCGAGCATCTTGACGATTTCGTGGAGGCGTTCAAGCCGGGCGAGCCGCTGAGCGCTCGGGTCGAGACGCAGCAGTTCAAGCGCTGGACGTACGAACAGATCAGCGAGCGCCCTGGCTACAACCTCGACCTATGGGCCGACATCGTTGACGCGAGTGTCGAGGACCCGTCACTCCTGCCCGCCCCTGAGGTGATCGCCGAAGAGATCGTCGAGCAGCTGGCGAGCGCTCTGGACGACTTCAAGCTGCTCGCCGCCGCACTCGCTGGCCCCACGGCGTCAGAAGGCGAGAGCGAGTCCGCCGACGTAGCGAACAGCTAGACCGGAGGAGCTCGTTACCTCAACCTGGTGGCTCCGCGAGGACGCCGTCGTCGGACATCACGTCACGCCAACTCTTGGGCGTTCGTCGTTTCGTCGACGGGACGAGCATCTTTCCGATGTCGTCGCCGTAGGCTGAGGCGGATCCGAAGCCCGACGCCGAATTGCCGTAGGCGTCTGCCACTTCGGCACGGTGTTCCTCGTGGAGGTCGGGATCGGCCACGCTCGAAAGGCCGAGCGCGTGGCGGGCTTTCACGAACCCTTCGACGTATTCGTTTGCTTCCGCCGTCGTCAGCTGGGTCTCCTGGGCCTCGTTGAGGACGGGGCCGCCGAGCCAGCCCTGCCGGTGGCAGATGTTGAGCCATTCGATGACGAGGGCGACACTCGCCCGCAGCTGTTGAACGCCCAGGCCTCGACGCTTGGAACGGTCCGCGCGACTGTCTCCGGCAACCGAGTAACGCTCGCGCCAGCGATGGTGGGCTGCCTCGTAATGGGCGTGCCGAGCACGTAGCACCTGGTAGGCCGGAGCCGTCCGCCACAGGGGCAGGAGGAGACGCCAGTTCTCCTTGCAGAGGATGCTCTGCACTCCCTGGCAAGCCTCCGTGGCGGGAACGGCGCATCGGTACCAGAGTCGGGGCTCATCGTTGACGCCCGCGTCGTGCTGGAAGCGATGGAAGACGGCCTCACCCGAGCAGTGCTTGCAGTGGGGGATACCGTGACGGTCGTACTTGGGCAGGTAGTCCTTCCGCTCCTGTTCGCGTCGGCTCTTGCGCCACGGGATGACTGAGGCCACGCCGTCACGCGTATGCAGTGCGAAGACGCTTCCGACGGAGTACCCCCGGTCGGCGACGACGGCTTTCGGCGCTTGGCCCAAGTGCTGCTTCACCTGTGCGTACAGCTCCGGGTACGCGACGTGCTCCTGAATGGAAGCGCTCGTGACACTCACGGCGAGGACACCGCCGGTGTAGTGGTCGACTGCCTTCGCGCAGTAGTACCCAGCCCAGAACCGCTTGACCTTGCCGTCGCTCGTGACATATGCGCGAACGCCCGCCTCGTTGTCAGACAGTCGGTACCAGCATCCGCCGACGAGGACGCGAAGTCCTCGCTCGTCCGCCGCGAGCTTCTCCGCAGCACCGTTGAGGTTGGCATCGAATGGGACTTGTTTCGCGAGTCGGTGACGCTCGTCCCTCGCATCGGCGTTCGTGTTTCGGCGAGGTGACTTCGCCTGTTTCTTGCAGGAGTGGATCTCGTCGCCCTGACAGTCATGGATGAGCCGCGAGTGAGCCTCGGCTTCGGTGCCGTCAACGTGGACGGCGTGGCCGACCTTGCCGCCGGACTTCTCCACGGCGAGCTGAATGAGACGTGCAGCGATCGCCCGGAACACGTCCTCGTGCTCTTCGAGGGCGTTGAAGTTCTTGTAGACCGCGTGGTAGCTCGGGCGAGCCGCGAACCCGGCCCGCTCCCAAAGGAGATCGGGTGAACGCTCATGCCAGCGGGAGAGTTCCCGCTCGGCGCTGTTCACGTACGCAAGGAGGGGCAACGCCCACTCCCCTGGCTTCCGGGGACGGCCCTCACGCTTCACGAGCAGCACACTCGTGCGAGCGTCAGCCCACAGGGCAGGGTGGTCTTCGAGGAGGTCGAACAGATCCTCCCACCTGGACAGGGACTTCTTGGTTGCGCCGGTCAGCCTGGCAGGCACCCAGCCCCTACGCACCTCGGTTGTCTCGCTTACACATACATCAGTTAGATCACTGAAAATGACGAATGTCAAGGCAACGGCCCAAAACGTTTCGTAAATGTGATAGCGCGGTCAGCTACCATTCGCCGCCTTGGCCCGGTTCGAGCACACGCATGACCCGATCGCTCTCCTCGCCGTCGCCGCCCAGGTGCTCCGGGCCGCTCGACCGCACGAGCCCGACCTCGTCTCTCAGCGCGAGTACAACGACGCGCGAGTCAGGCTGGGACACGGGAGCACCCCGCGCGCGGACAAGCTCGTCGCGCGCTTCGGCGTCAGCTGGATGGTGTTCCGAGATCGAGCACTAAACGCCGACCACCCGCCCCGCGCCCTCGCGATGGCAGCCATGCGGCAAGTCCGCCGAGTGCTCACCACCGCCGAAGCAGTATCCGCCGTTCAACGCGCTGCCTCGTATCTCGGCTCCGAAGAGATCAGCGTTACGCAGTACACAGAAGCACGGCGGGCTCTCATGATGCGAGCGTCCGCCCGCCACACGCACGCCCGCCACCTGATGCCCATGCCCGAAGCGCACAGCATCGGCACAAAGTTCGGTTTCGCCAAAATCGTCGCCGCTGCCGGACTGAGGATGCCGCCGAACCGAGAGCCCCCACTGATGTCCCGCGCGGACGCCATCTGTGTCTTCATCGAGGTCTACGGGTTCATGCCGCGCAAGGACGACCTCACCTGGATGGGGCGTGCCCACGGCATTCAGCTCATGAGCGCAGACAAGTACCTGCACTCCGTTGAGGCGAAAACCGCCCTCGAACGCTTCGCCTCACGAGGCCGGTGGTGCCCTCCCATCAGCACCCGAGGACTTGTGCGCCCCGAGCAATGGGAAGACATCGAGGACACCTCGGGCATCCTCGCTGGTCTCGCCATCAAGTACCCGCGAAAACGTGCAGCAGATCAGGGGCACACGCTCGAAGAAGTGCGCTCAGCCATCGCCCTGGCATGGGACGCCCTGCCCAAGGGCCAATCACTGACAGTCGAGCGCTATGCCTCTGTCCGCAGGACCCAAGGCCTCCCGCATTACGGCACAGCTCACAAGATCGCCCAGCGGAACGGAACGACGTTCGCGCAGCTCGTTCGCGATGAAGCCGACGCGAGATCTCGGCGAGACGGCCGAACGAAGAGCGATTAGGACCGGTTGCCAGCCCGACTGCGACTCGGAAAACCCCTGCTAGCTGACTCGTTCACCTACAACCTCGTGCCGTGTGCAGTTGACGTACCAGCCCGCTGCCGAGGTGCTCGATGCGCGACAATGCCCCCTGTGTTCAAGGCAGATCAGCAGCCCCGCGAGTTTGGCAAACGGTTGATCAAATGCCTCGTCATCGACAACTACGACTCGTTCACCTACAACCTGGTCCAGGAGCTCGGCGAGCTCGGGGCGGAGATCGAGGTCGTCCGCCACGACCAGGCGACCGTCGACGAGCTGCTGGGGGAGGCGGGGGGTCGTGCTCGTCCGGACCGCGTCGTCGTCTCGCCCGGCCCGTGCACCCCGGACGACGCCGGGATCTCGCTCGAGGCGGTCCGCCGCTTCCCCGAGGCCGGCATCCCGCTCCTGGGCGTCTGCCTCGGCCACCAGGCGCTCGGCCAGGCGTTCGGCGGCACCGTGATCCGCCACGAGCCCGTCCACGGCAAGACGTGCCTGATCACCCACGACGGCCGCTCCCTCTACGCCGGCATGGACGACGAGGTCGAGGTCGGCCGGTACCACTCGCTCGTGCTGGACGAGGCGGCGCTGCCGGACTGCTTCGACGTGACCGCCCGTGGCGGCGGCGTGATCCAGGGCGTGCGGCACCGCGAGCTGCCCGCGGAGGGGGTCCAGTTCCACCCCGAGTCCGTCCTCACCCCGCTCGGGATGGGCATGCTCGAGCGGTTCCTCGTGCACGGCGTCGGCCGGTAGCCCCGCGGGCACCCCGTCGGCCGCCCCTCGATCCATTAACCTCCGCTGACCCTATGCCGCACCCGGTGCTCACGCCCGCGATCGAACGGGTCGCGTCCGGAGAGGATCTCGACCTCGAGGAGGCCCAACGGGTCCTCGAGGAGATCATGGCCGGAGGCGCCTCGCACGTCGAGATCGCCGGCTTCCTGATCGCGCTGCGCACGAAGGGCGAGACCGCGGACGAGATCGCCGGCCTCGCCGCCGCGATGCGCGCCCACGCCACGCTCGTCTCGACGTCGCGCGACGACCTCGTCGACATCGTCGGCACCGGCGGCGGGGCGCTGACGTTCAACGTCTCGACCACCGCCGCGTTCGTCATCGCCGGCGCCGGCTGCGCGGTGGCCAAGCACGGCAACCGCTCCGCGACCTCGAAGTCCGGCGCGGCCGACCTCCTCGAGGCCCTCGGCGCGTCGATCGAGCTCAGCCCGGAGCAGGTCGGGACCGTCATCGACGAGCTCGGCTTCGGCTTCCTCTTCGCCCCGCGGCACCACTCGGCCACGCGGTTCGTGGTGCCCGTGCGCAAGGAGCTTGCGGTCCGGACGGTCTTCAACGTCCTCGGCCCGCTGACCAGCCCGGCCCAGGCCCGCCGCCAGGTCATCGGCGTGGGCTACCCCGGCATGATCGAGCGGATGGCCGACGCCGTGCACCGCCTCGGCACGGACCGCGCGCTGCTCGTGCGCTCCGAGGACGGGCTCGACGAGATCTCGATCGCCGCCCCGACGACGGTCTACGAGGTCACCCCGGACGGCGTCCGCTCGTACACCGTGACGCCCGAGGAGCTCGGCGTGCGGGTCCACGCGCTCGACGAGGTCGTCGGCGCGAGCCCCGCCGAGAACGCGCTCGTCACGCGCCGGGTGCTCTCCGGCGACGTCGCCGACGGCACGTCCGCGGCGCTCGAGCTCGTCGTCGCCAACGCCGGCGCCGGCATCCTCGTCGGCGGCGGCGCCGACACCCTGGCCGACGGAGTGGAACGCGCCCGCGAGGCGATCGCCTCCGGGGCCGCACACTCCGTCATGGAGCAATTCGTGAAGCGCACCAGCGACCTGGTCGAGGGCTCCCCAGCATGAGCATCATCGACGACATCGTCGACCGCACGAAGGTCGAGGTGAAGAAGCGCCGCAAGGAGCTGCCCGAGAAGGAGCTCCGCAAGCGGCTCGAGGGCCGCGAGGACGGACGGCCCTTCGCCGAGGCCCTCGCCTCGCAGCCCGGGGTGTCGGTGATCGCGGAGCACAAGCGCCGCGCGCCGTCCGCCAGCGAGCCCCTGCGCGAGGGCGCCGTGCTGTCGGACATCGTCTCCGCGTACGAGCGCGCCGGCGCGACCGCCCTCTCGGTCCTCACGGACGGCCCGTTCTTCGGCGGCGACCTCGAGGACCTCGCCGCCGCGCGGGCCGCGAGCCGCCTGCCCATCCTGCGCAAGGACTTCATCGTCCACCCGTACCAGGTGGTCGAGACCGCGGTCTCCGGCGCCGACGCGATGCTCCTGATCGTCGCCGCGCTCGAGGACGACAAGCTCCTCAAGCTCTACCGCGAGGCCCACGAGCTCGACCTCGACGTGCTGGTCGAGGTCCACGACGAGGAGGAGCTCGAGCGCGCGCTCGAGATCGTCGACGCGGACCTCATCGGGATCAACAACCGGAACCTCAAGGACCTGACGGTCGACCTCGACACGACGTTCGAGCTGCTGTCGCAGATCCCGGCGGGCAAGATCGTCGTCTCGGAGTCGGGGATCTCGCACCGCGACCAGCTCGAGGAGCTCGAGCGGGTCGGCGTGGACGCGGTCCTCGTCGGCTCGCACCTGATGCGCCAGCCCGACGTCGAGGCCGGCGTCCGCGAGCTGCTGGGCACGGACTAGCGGGCGACGCCCGCGGCGGGTCCTTCCGGCGCGCACGGCGGTCCCCGCGGCGGCCGCCTACGATGGACGGGTGCAGGACGATCAGCAGGCACCCCCCGCGACGCCGCAGGCGGCCCGGCCGCGACCCGTCCGTCCCGTGGCCCCCGAGCGGCGGGACACCGTCGCCCCGGCGCCCGAGGCGCCCGGCCCGAAGGCCGTGGTGCGCACGCGGATCAAGATCTGCGGCATCACGAAGCTCGAGGACGCCGAGTTCGCCGTCGAGGCCGGTGCCTGGGCGATCGGCCTGATCCTGTGGCGGACGTCGAAGCGGCGCTGCCGGATCGAGGAGGCCCAGCGGATCGGCGCGGCGGTCAAGCGCCGCGTCGAGGTCGTCGGCGTCTTCGTGAACGCGACGATGGACGAGGTCGCCCTCGCCGTCGACCAGTGCGGGCTGACGATCGTGCAGCTGCACGGCGACGAGGGCCCCTCGTACTGCGCCGAGGTCGGCCGCCGCACCGGCGCGAAGGTCATCAAGGCCGCCCGGGTCCGCAACGGCTCGGACGTCACCGCCCTGCGGCCGTTCCACACGGACTTCCACCTGCTCGACACGCACGTGCCGGGCGTCCAGGGCGGCACGGGCGAGACGTTCGACTGGGACCTCGCGCGCGTCCGCCGCGCCGCGCCGGGCGAGAAGCAGCCGCCGCTGATCCTCTCGGGCGGCCTGACGCCCGAGAACGTCGCCGAGGCCGTGCGCACCGCGCGGCCCTACGCGGTCGACGTCGCCAGCGGCACGGAGTCCCGGCCGGGGCGCAAGGACCACGACAAGGTCACCACCTTCGTGCGCGAGGTCCGCGGCGCGTTCCGCGACGAGGTGCAGCCCGGCGACGTCCCCGTCGACCCCGCCGGCGCGGCACCGGCGAACCAGGACGCGGGCGCGGCGCGTACCCCCGTCGACGGCCCCGGTGCCGCGGCGCAGGCCGCGGCCGCCGAGTCCGGCGACGGCATCAACACCACGACGGAGACGACATGAGCACCGCGCACCGCCCCGAGATCGGCAGCGAGCGACGCTTCGGCCCCTACGGAGGACGCTACGTCCCCGAGTCGCTGCTGCCCGCGCTCGACGAGCTCGAGGCGGTCTGGTCGGAGCTCCGCGACGACCCGGCGTTCAAGAACGAGTTCCGCGGCCTGCTGCGCGACTACGTCGGCCGCCCGTCGCCCCTGTACCTCGCCCGCCGCATGAGCGAGCGCGCCGGCCGCGAGGTGTGGCTGAAGCGCGAGGACCTCAACCACACCGGCGCGCACAAGATCAACAACGCGCTGGGCCAGTGCCTCATCGCCAAGCGGATGGGCAAGCCGCGCATCATCGCCGAGACCGGCGCGGGCCAGCACGGCGTCGCGACCGCCACGGCCGCGGCGCTCCTGGACCTCGAGTGCGTCATCTACATGGGCGTCGAGGACATCCGCCGCCAGATGCCCAACGTCCAGCGGATGCGGCTCCTCGGCACGACGGTGCAGCCCGTCGAGTCCGGTGCGCGCACGCTGAAGGAGGCCGTCTCGCAGGCGTTCCGGGACTGGGTCGGCAGCGTCGGGGACACCCACTACGTCATGGGCACCGCCGCGGGCGCCGCGCCGTTCCCGGCGATCGTCCGCGACCTCCAGCGGATCATCGGCGACGAGGCGCGCGAGCAGATCCTGGAGCAGGCCGGCCGGCTGCCCGACCGCGTCGTGGCGTGCGTCGGCGGCGGCTCGAACGCCATCGGCATCTTCACGGCCTTCCTCGACGACCCCGTCGCGCTCGTCGGCGTCGAGGCCGGCGGCCACGGCATCCTCTCGGGGTCCCACGGTGCCGTCCTCGCCAGCGGCGTCGACGCCGGCGTGCTCCACGGCTCCTACGGCCCGGTCATGCAGGACGCCCAGGGCCAGATCCTCGAGGCGCACTCCGTCTCCGCCGGCCTGGACTACCCCGGCGTCGGGCCGCAGCACGCGTGGCTGCGGGACTCGGGCCGCGCGACGTACGTGCCCGTCGACGACGACGACGCCGTGCGCGCGTTCCGCGAGGTCGCCCGGCTCGAGGGGATCATCCCCGCGCTGGAGTCCAGCCACGCGCTGCACCACGTGCTCCACGTCCCGGCGCCGGAGGTCGAGGTCGACCTCGTCTGCCTCTCCGGTCGCGGCGACAAGGACCTCGCGGAGGCGCTCGCGAAGCTCGAGGAGATCGACGGCGCCGCCGCGCTGGCCGCCGACGACGGCGAGCCGACCGTCGTCCCGACCGCGATCGGCAGCGACCCGGAGGCCGACGAGGACGGCGACGGGCCGCAGGGCGCGGAGGAGGTCCGATGAGCACCGGGCCCACCGGGACGTCCACGCCGCGCGCGGGCGCGGGGGAGGAGCGGATCGCCGCCGCCTTCCGCGACCACGAGGGCGCCGCCGCCCTCATGCCCTACATCATGGGCGGGTACCCCGACCCGTCGGTCTCGCGCGACATCGCGAAGGCCTACGTCGACGGCGGCGCCGACCTCGTCGAGCTCGGCGTCCCGTACTCCGACCCGCTCGCCGACGGCCCCGTCGTCCACGCCGCGGGCACCGACGCGCTGAACGCCGGCGTGACCGTCGACGACGTGTTCGAGCTCGGCGAGCAGCTCGCCGCCGACGTGCCCGTGGTCCTCATGACCTACGCGAACATCGTGCTGCGCCCGGGCATCGAGGCGTTCGCCGCCCGCATGCGCGACGCCGGCTTCTCCGGCCTGATCGTGCCGGACCTGCCGATCGGCGAGGACTCCGCCGACGTCGTCGCCGCGTGCGACGCCGCCGGCATCGCGTTCGTCCCGCTCGTCGCGCCGTCGACGACGGAGGCCCGGGTCGCGGAGGTCCGCTCCGCCGCCCGCGGCTTCCTCTACGCCGTCTCCGTCACCGGCACGACGGGCGAGCGCGCCTCGCTGTCGGACCAGTTCGAGGAGGTCATCCGCCGCGCGAAGACCGCCGGCGCCGGGGACGGCGCGGCCGCCGACGTGCCCGTCGGCCTCGGCTTCGGCATCGCCAACGGCGAGCACGCCGCGCAGGCCGCCGCCGCGGGCGCCGACGGCGTCATCGTCGGCAGCCGCCTCGTGCGCGCCGCGGGCGAGGACGACCCCGTCGCCGCCGTCTCCGCCGTGATGGCGGACCTCGCCTCCGGCCTCGGTCGCTGAGCCGCGAGGTCCTCGCGCGCCCGGGCCGGCGCGCGGGGCCTCCGCGGCGCCGGACCCCGTCGCCCGGTCACGCGGCGGTGGCCCGTTCCCGGTAGATTCTGCCGCCCATGGGTCTCATCTACGCCATCACGTCTGCCGTACTGCTCTGGCTCGTGCTGTGGGCGCTCGGCATGAAGTCGTTCGACGCCATCCTCATCTCGGCCGGCGTCATGGTCCTGGCGACCGCGGTCTGGAAGGTGCTCTCGTACTTCCCGAACGCGGACACCGAGGTCGCGCCGTCCAACGACGCCTGATCCCGTCGCGATGACGCGCGCGGTCCGCCGCGCCGCGATCGGCCTGGTCCTCACGGCGGCCTGCGTCGGCGCGGCCGGCTGCGGGGACGATCCCACCGGCGAGAAGGCCGGTGCCACGAAGGTCGCCCTGTACGTCGGGGTGCCGCTCCGCGGGCCCTGGGGGCCGCAGGGCGCCGCCGTCGTCCGCGGCGTCGAGCTCGGCCTGGCCGACGCCGGCGGCGGTGCCGGCGGCCTGAGCCTCCGCGTGTCGGAGCGGGACGTCACCGACGACGACGGCATCACCGTCGGCGTGGCCGGTGCGGCCCGCGAGGCGGGCGTCGTGCTGCGCGACTCCGGCGCGGTGGCGGCGATCTCCGGCGTCTCCGCCGCCACCGTCCGCGAGTACGGGCTCCTGGCGAGCCAGACCGGCGTGTCCTTCGTCTCCGCCACCGGCGACGACGTGCCGATGACGCAGGCCGACCGCGAGCCCTCCGGCGTCCGCAGCCAGGTCGTCCTGCCGCCCGCCGACGAGGCGGTCCGCCGCGGCGTCGTCGAGCGCGTCCGCGCGGCGGGCTGCGAGCGCCCCGTCGTCGCCGACGCCCGCGTCACCGGCGCCGGCCTGCCCTACGACCTCTCCGCCGTGGACCCCACGAGCAGCGCGCGCGCCACGAGCTGGACCGACGCCACGCTGCGGCGCACCGTCCTCTCCGCGGTCCGCGGCTCGACGGACTGCATCGTGCTCACCGGCGACCCGTCGGCCGGCGAGCCCGCCGCGCTCGTCGCGGCGCTCGGCGACCGCCTGCGCGGCCGCACCCTGATCCTCTCCCGCGGCGCCGCGTCGCAGGCGATGGCCCGTCTGGTCCGCGAGCGGCGCCTGACCGCCGAGGCGGTCGTCGACGACGGCGTCCCCGGCGACTCCGCGGAGGGCCGGAAGATCGACGCCCTCTACGCCGAGCACTTCGGCACGCCCGCCCCGGTCGGCGCGCTCTCGGGCTGGCGGGCGGTCAAGCTGCAGCTGCGCGCGGTGGGCGCGGCCGGCGCGGACGGCAACCGCCGCGACGGCGTCGTCGCCGGGCTGCTGCGCTCCGCGGTGCCCGGGCCGCCCGCCGAGGGCCGCCAGACCGCCGCGGGCCGCATCACGAACCCGCAGCTCAGCGTCGCCCGCGCCGAGGCCTACGGCTGGCGCGCGGTCTCGGCGATCACGCCGCGCTGAGCGACCGCGGCGCCCGCCGCGGCCCGCTCCGGCCGGGGTCCGCGCTCAGGACCCGAGCACGTCGTCCAGGGCGCCGTGGAGACCCGGGTGGTCGAACCGGTACCCGAGGTCGTCCGCCCGCCCCGGGGTGGTGCGGGAGCTGTCCAGCACGAGCGCCGACATCTCGCCGAGCACGGTGCGCAGCACGAACCCGGGGGCCGGGACGAGGACGGGGCGGTGCAGCGCCTGGCCGACGGCCTTCGAGAACGCCTTGTTCGTCGCGGACTCCGGCGCCGCGGCGTTGACCGGGCCGCTGAACGTCGGGTGGTCCAGGGCGGTGAGGAGGATGCCGACCTCGTCGTCGACGTGGATCCACGGCACGTACTGCTTCCCGCTGCCCAGCCAGGACCCGAGGCCCAGGCGGAACGGCCGGGCCATCACGGGCAGCGCGCCACCCTCGGGGGCGAGCACCATGCCGGTCCGGACGAGGACGACGCGCAC
>WLOB01000250.1 GCA_009699505.1 Actinomycetota bacterium
GACGATGCTCGCTGGCGCCCGCGTCGCGCTGGAGATCTCGCAGCAGGACGCCCTGAAGGACTTCATCACCGGCGAGTTCCTCGCCCCCACACCCGACGTCTCCGACGAGGACCTCTGGGACTACGTCACCGCCAACACGATGACGATTTACCACCCCACCTCGACTTGCGCGATCGGGCCCGTCGTCGACGCACGGCTGCGCGTCCATGGCGTTCGCGGTCTGCGCGTCGTCGACGCCTCGGTGATGCCGAGCATCGTCCGTGGCAACACCAACGCGCCGGTGATCATGATCGCCGAGAAGGCCGCCGACATGATCCGCCAGGACGCCACCGCCGCCGTGACCGACGTCGCCGCGACGGCCTGACCGACCCAGAACGCCGCGACCCGCCGTCGCCCCTCCAACGTCTGAGAGAACGATGCCCATGACAGGCACCAGCGCCGTGACGGCAGCCGCCGACCGCCTCGCGGCCGTCCGGCCCTCCGGGACGATCGCGATCGCCGGGCCGCTCCTCGAGGTCCTCTACGAGCGGATCGAAGCGGCGGGAGAGCGCGACCCGCGCATTCCCCCTGCCGTCGGGGAGGGGGACGCCGTCGCGGCAGCCCTCGCGGCGGGCTGCCCGCCGCAGTTTCACCCCGGCGTGCCCGCCGACCACGCCGCCGTGCTGCACGACCTCCGACGGCAGCTCGGCGTGGACCGTGCCACCCAGATCGCGATCGCCCCCGATACCGACGCACGCTACGTCCGAGTGCTGCGCGCGATCGGCTGCATCCTCACCATCCAATCGTCCGACCTCGTCGGCGACTCAACGGCCACGAACCACCAGCACACGGCGACGTAGTCACGCCGCTGTGGACGCCCGAACCGTGCCGCTCGGGAAGGTGTCGTGTCGAACGTCACCAGATCGAGACGTGTGACGGCGCCGGAACGAGACCCGCGTGGGGGAGACGCGCGACGAGGCCTGAGACGTCTACTTCGCGGACCTCGGACACCGCCCCGAACCGGCCACTGTCGTCGGCATCCAGATAGGCACTGGCGGTGCCCCGTAGGACGCCCCTTCGTGGGATCGTCGGTATCTCGCGGTCTTCGGTCTCAGAGGTGTACGCCGATCTGTCGCCCGATCGCGGCGGCGGCAAGCCCGCAGGCGACACTCCCGACGAGGTTGCCGGCGGCAACGGTGGCCTGGTGTCGACTCGCGGCGCCGATGGTGTCGAGCATCCAGGTCGAGAACGTGGTGTACGCGCCGACGAAGGCGGTGGCCGTGATCAGTGACGTGTGGTGGGGCAGTGCGGCGCCGGTGAGGATGCCGAGGAGCAGGGCGCCCGTCAGGTTGACGACGAAGATCCCCACCGGTGCGTCGCCGTGCGTGCGGTTTCGGATCGTCTCGTCGACGTGCAGCCGCATGACGGCTCCGCATCCACCGGCCACGGTGACCGCCGCCCAGAGCGTCGCGCCGTTCATCGGCGACCCGATCGGCGTTGCCGGCGGTGGTGGGCGTGGGCGGCCTGTTGGCCGGCGACGATGGCGACCAGGCCCAGGACGATCGTGGTGGCGGCGTAGCCGGTAGCCAGTGCGTAGGCGTGTGCGTCGAGCATCAGCACGAGCTCGATCTGCAGGGTCGAGAACGTCGTCAGGCCGCCACAGATCCCGGTCGCGAGAAACGGCCGCAGCCGTGGATCGACGTCGGGGGAGCGCATCAGCCGGGTGCTCCACCACCCGAGCAGCAGCGTGCCGACGACGTTGACCGCCAACGTCGCCCACGGCCACCGGTCCGGTGCATGGGAAAACGTCGAGGACGAGGCGGCGCGAGCAAGCGTTCCGAGCGCGCCGCCGCAGAAGACGGCGATCAGCACGTGGTGGCGTCTGGCTTCGCGGGCGACGGTCTGCTCGATGCTCATGCGCGCTCTCCGCGCGCGTAAGGGCTTCGCGTCGCGCGCAGCCGGCGGCGATCAGGCCCGGGACCGTGCTCTCCTCGAGGACCTCGATGACGATGTTGCTGGTGGTGCGCACTTCGGCTCCTGTCGTTGGACGGGGCGCGGCGGCAGCGCGGGCGACGGACGTGGCACGGGCTTCTACGGCGCCCCGGGCGGGGCGTGGTCGTAGAAGCCATCAGCCCCCCGAACTGCGGGCGGCGGTTATGGAGCGGGCCTCATCACTCGGACGCACCACGAGGGCGCGAACACCATGATCATCGCAGGTCGCCCGCCGCGGGCGACGAGGTGGTCGGCAGTCGGCGGAGGTGCGCGGAACGGACGAGGTCGATCGTCGGCTTGACCGCGAAGAGGATCGAGCCGACGAGGAAGAGCCAGTCCGCGGGGGTGCTCAGCGAGGCGAAGAAGAAGAACGCGCTCCCGACGAGGAAGCACATGGCGGCGCTGAAGTCGACGCCGGTGCGGACCACTTGGTAGCGCCAGAACAGCTCGATGTGGCGCGGGGTGAGGTCCTCGAGGGAGGGGTGCAGCAGCTTCATGCCCTGCTCGTACCCGTCCCCATCCGTTCGGGCGTGCCTCCTCGCGCTGGCCCGGGTACGGTGGCGCGATGAAGCGCGGTCCGCTCAGCGCGGTGGAGGCGGCGGTCGTCGGCTGCCGCCGCTGCCCGCGGCTGGTCACGCGCCGTGAGGAGGCCGCTGACGATTCCCGCGCGGTGCCCGGGGCGGCGTACTGGGCGCGCCCGGTCCCCGGCTTCGGCGACCCCGCCGCCCGAGTCTTCGTGCTCGGCCTCGCGACGGCCGCGCACGGCGGCAACCGCACCGGCCGCGCGTTCACGGGCAATCCGAGCGCCGATTCGCTGATGCCGGCCATGCACCGCGCCGGCTTCGCGAGTCGGGCGACGTCGGAGCACCGGGGAGACGGACTCCACCTCGACGGCGCGTGGATGGCATCGGTGGTGCGATGCCCCCCGCCGGGCAACCGCCCGACGCCCGGGGAGCGCGACCGGTGCCTGCCGTATCTCCGGGCTGAGGTGGCGGCATTGCCCGCGCTGCGGGTGATCGTGGCGCTCGGCGGCTGGACGTGGTCCGCGGTCTTGAAGGCGTTCGACGCGCCACCGCGGCCACGCTTCGGCCATGGCGCGGAGCACCGGCTGCCGGCCGGGCCGCTGCTCCTGGGCTGCTACCACCCGAGCCGCCAGAACACCGCGACCGGCGTCCTCACGGCCCCGATGCTCGACGACGTCCTCGGGCGCGCCCGAGAGCTGGCCGACGCGTGATCGGGGTCAGGCGGCCTGCAGCAGGGTCCCGGTCCGCAGGGCGCCGTGGGCGGTGCGGACGGCGGCGGTGACCCAGGCGGCCAGCAGCAGCACGTAGAGGCCGACGGCGATCCAGGCGAGGGCGTCCAGGCCGGTGTCCGTGGCCAGCAGCGAGGTGCCGGTGACGACGGTGCCGACGGGGAAGGTGAAGCTCCACCAGGTCAGCGAGAAGCCCATGCCCTGTTTCGCGGCGCGGACGACGAGCGCGGCGGCGATCACGAGCCAGAGCATCGCGAAGCCCCAGACCGGGGCGCCGTAGAGGACGCCCATGGCCTTGAACCCGGTCGAGAAGGGTGCGGCGATGGCGATGTGGGCCTGGTTGCCCAGGAGGTTGGCGGCCGTGATCGACTGGCCGAGGGGCCCGAGCACGATGAACAGCGTGGGGACGGCGGCCACGGGCCCGGTCTTCTCGTAGGCCAGGCGGCCCCAGACGAGCGTGATGATGACGAGCGAGGCGAGCAGGCTGAGGCCGAACATGGCGTAGCAGGCGAGCAGCATCGCCTCGCGGGCCTGGCCGGCGGGCAGATGCTGGATCAGTGCTGCGCCGGTGGCGGCGGAGACCATCGGAGGGACGACGGGCATCAGCCACGTCGCGAAGGTGTGCTGCACGTCGACCTCGTGGCGGGTGAAGAGCCAGTAGGGCACCAGGACGCTGGAGGCGAGGCCGCCGAGGGTGCCCAGGGTCCACAGGACGAACGCGACGACGACCGCGGCGGGCATGCCGATGACGTCGTAGCCGACCAGCAGCGTGCCGGCGCCGACGGTCATCAGCGCCATCGGGGGTGCGCCGTAGAACGGCGCCATCGCGGGGTTCGACGCGTGGGCCCTGGCGTTGTCGGTGTGGCGGGTCCAGTGGACCGCGGTCAGGACGGTCAGGGTGATCAGCCAGGCGGCGGCGATGACCCAGACGCCGACGGCGAACTCGTGCAGTCCGGCGACCTGCCGGGGCAGCAGCGCGGCGGCGTTGGCGACGATGCCGGTGCCCATGACCGAAGCGAACCAGTTGGGGCCGATGTGCGCCAACGCGTCGCCGCGGTCCTCCAGCTCGCGAAGGAACGTGCGGCTCGACGTGACGGGTGTGGCGGTCATGTGGCGGTCGCTCGTCGTGGTGGCCATGAACACAGCCTGCGCCTCGAGAGCCCCGTCCACCAGTCATTCCCGCCGGTGTCGTATGCCGAAAGGGAATGCTCGAACGGTTGGTGATAGGGCACACTTCGGTCATGGCCCGTGCGACTCGTCCGCCGCTGACGGACCCTCCGGCGACCGACGGTCGAAGGTCGCCTGCTGATGCTCAGCGACGTCAGCGCCTGCGGCTCCTGGGCGTGGCCGCTGCCGTCTCGGTGCTCATCGTCGCGGTGGTCGTGGGCGTCGGGGCGTTCGAGCGCGACCCCGCCGCCGACGGCTCGCGGACGACCGTCCGTGGGGTCGAGATCCGCGGCGCCGACGAGACCGCCGCGCTGCTCCGGGGACTGCCCCAGCGGGGGACCGTTCTCGGTCGCCCCGACGCGCCCGTGACGATCCTGGAGGTCTCGGACCTGAAGTGCCCCAGCTGCAAGGAGCACGCGATCGAGACGCAGCCGGAGATCGTCGAACGTCTCGTGCGGACGGGACGCGCGAACCTGCGGATGGTGCTCGCGAACTTCCGCGATCCCGCGCGGGCCACGACCGACGGTGCGCTCGCGCGCCGGGTCGCGTACGGGCTCGTTGCTGCGGACCGCTTCTGGGGCTTCGTCCAGACGACGTTCTGGAACCAGGGGGACACCCGGGAGGAGTGGGCGACCGAGCCGCTCCTGCGGAGCATCGCCGAGGCCGCGCCCGGCACGACCGGTGGCCAGGTCGCCGTCCGCGAGACGCCGGACTCCCGGGCCCTGACGGCCGCTGACGACCGGATCATCCGGGCACTCGGCACCGACGCGACCCCGTCGGTCTACGTCGTCCCCCGGGGTGCGACGACGGGCCCGCGGGTCTCGGCGTTCGACGACGTGGACGCGATCGCCCGCGCCGTGGACGACGTCGCCCCGCGCTCTCGGTGACGCGCGGGACCGGCCGCGAGGTGCGCAAGCGGCACGGACGGGTAGCACCACCTCATGGCTGCCTACGGCAAGACCGACACGATGATCGTCCACACGGCCGATCCGCTGAACGCCGAGACCTCCCGCGCGGCACTGGCCGAGCACGACCTCACGCCCGCCGATCGCTTCTACGTCCGCAACCACGGGTCGGTACCCGACACGGACCCGGCGGCGTGGACGCTCCGCATCGATGGCCTGGTCGAGCAGCCGCTGACCCTCTCGCTGGACGACCTCCGGGGCCTCCAGCGCCGCGAGGTCGCCGCGACGCTGCAGTGCGCGGGCAACCGGCGGTCCGGCCTCCTCGAGGTCCGGGACATCCCGGGCGAGGAGCCCTGGGGGCCCGGCGCGACCGGCACCGCGACCTGGGGCGGCGTCGCGCTGGCCGACGTCCTGGCGCTCGCGCGGCCGACCGGGACCGCGACGCACGTCGGCCTGGTCGGTGCGGACGTGTCGGAGGAGGCCGAGCCTCCACAGGAGTTCGGTGGGTCGATCCGGCTGGAGAAGGCGTTGCGCGACGAGGTGCTTCTGGCCTACGAGATGAACGGCGAACTGCTCCCACCGGTCCACGGCGCCCCCGTCCGCGTCGTGGTGCCCGGCTACATCGGGGCGCGAAGCGTCAAGTGGCTGCACCACGTCGAGGTCCGCGACCGCCCGTGGGAGGGCTTCTTCCAGGACGTCGTCTACCGCCTCCTGCAGCCTGAGCAGGAGCCCGGTCCCGGGGTCGGGACACCGCTGGGCGAGGTCGCGCTGAACGCCGAGATCCTCGTGCCCGACCACGACGCACGAGTGACCGCCGGTCCGGTCGCGGTGCGCGGCTACGCGTTCGCCGGCGGAGAGCGCCACGTCGCGCGCGTCGACGTCTCGGCCGACGGCGGGAAGACCTGGGTGGAAGCGGACCTCGACGAGGACCTCGGCCGTTGGGCCTGGCGACTCTGGAGCACCGAGATGCACCTGGAGCGCGGCGACCACGAGATCGTCGTCCGCGCCTGGGACAGTGCCGCCGCCTCGCAGCCCGAGCACCCGGGGCCGCTCTGGAACCCCAAGGGGTACGTCAACAACGCCTGGGGCCGCGTCACGCTCCACGTCGCATGAACGCCCC
>WLOB01000251.1 GCA_009699505.1 Actinomycetota bacterium
GTCTCGCTGCCGACCGCCGTGGACGCCGGCTCCCGCCCGGGTCCGGGCACGGGGGCGGGGGAGGCCGGCGCGCCCGGCCCGGCGCCCGCGCGCGGCGGCGCGAGCAGCGACATCCCCGGCGCGACGCTCGGCGGGCGCGACATCGCCCGCGGTGGCCGCATGCCGCGGCTGATGACCGCGGCGACCGCCGCGATGGTCGTCCTCGGCCTGGCGTTCACCGTCGTGGCCGGCCCGCTGACGAACGTCACGGACCGCGCCGCGGTCGAGCTGCGCGACCGCGCCGTCTACGTCCGCGCCGTCGCCCCGGCGTCGCTCCTGCGCACGCCCGACGGCTACGTCGTCGGGCCGCCCCTGGCCGTCCCGCCCGGGTTCTCGACGTCCGGCGCCGACGACCCGGCGCCCCGCCGCACGCCGGAGCGGCCCGCGACCCCGGGGACGACGCCGTGAGCCCCGTCCGCCGCATCGGCCGCCTGGGGCGCCGGCTGGCCCGTCGCCCCGCCGCGGGCTCGCAGATCCTCCAGCCCGTCGCGGTCCTCTGGCTCGTCGCGCTGTGGGTGCTGCTCTGGGGCCGCGTGACGCCGGGCCTCGTGGTCTCCGGCCTCCTCGTCGGGCTGCTCTCGATCGCGATGTTCCCGCTGCCGCCCCTGGCGATCGAGGGCCGCGTGCACCCCCTGGCGGTCGTGCGCTTCGCGCTGCGCTTCCTCTGGGACGTGGTCCGCGCCAGCGTCCAGGTCGCGACCCTGGCGTTCCGGCGGGACCAGGAGGCGCCGACCGCCGTGATCGGCGTGCCGCTCATCACCCGGTCGGACCTCATGCTGACCGTCGTCGCCGAGGTCCTCTCGCTCGTCCCGGGCAGCCTCGTCGTCGAGATCGACCGCCACGACGCCATCGTCTACCTGCACCTGATCGGGGTGGCCGACCGCGACGCCGTCGAGCTCGAGCGCCGCCGCGCGCAGGAGGCCGAGGCCCGCATGATCCGCGCCTTCGGCTCGCCCGCGGACCGTCGGGCGCTCGAGGCCGGCGGCCGGCGCGGTGCGGGCCCGCACGACCCCACCGGCGGCGGTCGCGGCGCGCCCGTCGGGATCCCGGTGCCGGCGGACCCGCCGCCCCCGCCCGCGCACCCCGCCTCCGAGGGAGGGACCACCGGATGACCGTCGTGCTCTGGGTCGCCGCCACCATGCTCGCCGTCGCGGCGCTGCTCGCCCTGATCCGCGTGGTCCGCGGACCGTCCGCGCTCGACCGCGTCGTGGCGATGGACGTCCTGCTCTCCTGCCTCATCGGCGCGATCGGCATCGAGGCCGCCTACGGCCGGCACGGCACGACGCTGCCGGTCCTCGCCGTCCTGGCGCTCCTGGGCTTCGTCGGCTCCGTGGCGATCGCCCGCTTCGGCGCGGACGTCGGCGACGACGACCCGGACCGCCGCGAGGAGGCGCGCGTCGAGGCCCGCCTCGACGCGATCCGCGACCGCGAGGACCCGGCGTGAGCGGCGTGCTCGACACCCTCTCGGCGATCTGCCTGCTGGGCGGCGCCGCGCTGTCCCTCGCGGCCGGCGTCGGCGTGCTGCGGTTCCCCGACGTCCTCTCGCGGATGCACGCGGCGTCCAAGCCGCAGGTCCTCGGGCTGCTGCTCGTCCTGATCGGCGTCGGCCTGCGCCTGCGGACGGGCTTCGACATCACGACGCTCGTCCTCGTCGCCGTGTTCCAGCTGACGACCGCCCCGGTCGCCGCGCACATGGTCGGGCGCTCGGCCTACCGGACCCGCCGGGTGCGCCGCGACCTCCTCATCGTCGACGAGCTGAGCGAGCGGCTCGAGGAGGGCCGGCGCGACGTCCCCGACCGACCGGGGACGTCGGGCGGGGACTGAGCGGCCGGCCGCGGCCCGGCCGCACGGGGCGGCCCGCCGCCGCTGCGGTCGCGCGGAGCGGCCGTGCCCGCGTGACCTGAAGGCGCACGGAGCGGCCGTTGCCGCGTGACCTGGAGGCGCACGGAGCGGCCGAGCCCGCGCGCCCCGGGGCCGCCCGGAGCGGCCGTCCCCCGCGCGTCCTACAGCCGCGCGAAGCGGCCGTTCTCCTGCAGGACCTCGCCGTCGGCGTAGAGGCGACCGCCACGACGCAGGTCGCAGATGAGGTCCCAGTGCAGGGCCGACTCGTTCACGCCGCCCGTCTCGGGGTAGGACCGGCCGAGCGCGGTGTGGACCGTGCCGCCGATCTTCTCGTCGAAGAGGATCACGCCGATCGCCCGGTCGATGCCGAAGTTCGTGCCGATGCCGACCTCGCCGAGGTACCGCGCGCCGTCGTCCGTGGCCAGCGCCCGCTCGAGGTACTCGCCGCCGACGTCCGCCCGGTGCTCGACGACCTCGCCGTCGCGGAACGTCAGCTCGACGCCCGAGACCTCGACGCCCGCGGGGGAGGACGGCACGGTGTAGCGGATCGTGCCCGTCGCGCTGGACTCCAGCGGACCCGTGAAGACCTCGCCGGAGGGCATGTTGCGCCGGCCGTCGCTGTTGACCCAGGTGCGTCCGGCGACGCGGAGCGTCAGGTCGGTGCCCTCCGCCTCGATCCGCAGCTCCTCGACGCCCTGCAGGCGCTCGATCAGGCGGGCCTGGAAGTCGCGCAGCCCGCTCCATGCGCGGAGCGGGTCCTTGCGGTCCAGGAACGTCGCGCGGGCGACGAAGGCCGAGAGCTCGCGGAGCGACATGCCAGCCCGGTCGGCCAGCGCCGCGGTCGGCCAGAGGGTCGTCGCCCATCGGCTCTGCAGCGTCAGCTCGCGCGCCTCGCGGCGGCCGCGGGCGGCGCGGGCCAGGCGCTCCGGGTCGATCTCGGCGAGCGCCGAGGTGTCCTCCGGGGCCTGGATCGAGAGGGAGCGCTGCGCCTGGCGCGCCTCCTCGAGGGCGAGCGGCGAGAGCTCGTCGAGGTGGCGGTCCTGCGCGTGGCGGTAGAAGCCCTCGGTCTGCCCGGGCAGCTCGACGCGGATCAGCGGCCAGGCGTCCCGCTGCAGGATCGCGCGCTGCAGCTCGACGAGGAGCGGCGTGGCGAGGTCGGTCGAGCGGACGAGGACCTGATCGCCGGGCTCGGGCTCGAGGCAGTAGCCGACGAGGAGGTCGGCGAAGGCGGCGGCGGAGAGCTCGGAGGCGATCACGGTGTCGTCGTCCTCGCCGGGCGCGTCGGCGCGGAGGGCGTCGGTGGGGGCGTCGTCGACCGGCCCCGCGGGCGCGCCCGCCGCTGCGGTGCCCGCCTCGACGGCGTCCGGGCCCACGCCGCGGGCGTCCTCGTCGGCGCCGGGGCCGGTGCCCGGACCCGCGGTGTCGGCCTCGGGACCGAGCGCGTCGGGCGTGGGCTGCGGGGGTCCGGCGGTCATGGAGGGGTCCTTCGCGCCGCGGAAGGGGAGGCCGAAGCGCGCCATCAGGGGGCCTGCATCTCCGGGAACCACTCCGCGAGGTGCTCGCGCAGGACGCTGCGGATCCAGGTCCGCTCCTCCGGCCCGGCGACCCGGAAGCGCGTGATGAGCGCCTTCTGCCCGGTCGTGAGGACGTCGTCGATCGTCCAGCCCATGACGAGCCGCTCGAAGAGGAACTCGACGGCGCGGTGCCAGACGTCCTCGCGGGTGCTCGACGCCTGGCCCAGGTCGCCGCCCACCGTCTCGGCGTAGACGAGGCGCGTCCTCGGCGTCATCGTGCAGCGCAGGTCGAGCATCATCCGCCCGTCGGGACTCGTGTACGGCACCGTCGGCAGCTCGGGGGCCTTGCGATCGGAGATCCGGGGTCCGCCCTTGGACTTCTTGCGCTTCTTCGCCACGGTCTGGACCCGAGTCTACGGGTAACGTCCCGGGCCCATGCCGCGCCGCTCCACCGTCCTCCGCACCCGCACGCCGCGATGAGCAGCGGGCGCGCGGCGAAGGAGCTGGGGCGCGGCGAGCGCGTCGTCCCGGGCGTGTGGCGGCTGCGGCTGCCGCTCCCGTGGCCCGGGGTCCCGCACGGCAACGCCTGGGCGGTCGCCGCCGGCGACGGCATCGTCCTCTTCGACACGGGCATGCACCAGCCCGGGTCGCTCGCGCACCTCGAGCGGGCGCTCGACATGGTCCACCTGCGCCTCGAGCTCGTGCGCAGCGTCGTCCTCACGCACGCCCACGTCGACCACTGCGGCCAGACGACGCCGATCGTCCTGCGCTCGGGGGCCGACGTCTGGTGCCACCCCGACCACGGGCACCTGACGAAGTGGCTGCAGGACCCCGACTCCTACTGGGAGCGGCGGGTCGAGATCGCCCTGCAGTCCGGCGTGCCCGAGGCCGACGTCCGCGCCGCCTCCGCGCTCCTCCGGCGCGACGACATCGGCATCGCGGGCGGCCTGCAGGTCGACCACGACCTCGTCGACGGCGTGACGATCGACACCGACCTGGGCACGTTCGAGGCGGTCGAGACGCCCGGCCACGCGCCGTCGCACGTCTGCCTGTTCAACGCGGACCGGCGCATGCTGATCTCGGGCGACCACCTGCTCGGCCGCGTCTCGCTCTTCTTCGACTTCGGGTACACGCCCGACCCGATCGGCGAGTTCCTGCGCTCGCTCGACCGGATCGAGCAGCTCGACGCCCGCCTCTGCCTGTCGGGCCACGGACGGACCTTCACGGACGTCGAGGGCCACATCCGGGCCAACCGGGCGCTCGTCGCCGAGCGGCTGGGGGCGACGGAGGACGCGCTGTCGCGGACGGAGCCCCGCACCCCGGCCGAGGTCGCCCCCGCGGTCTTCGGCACGGCGCTGACGCCCGAGAACGGCTCGTGGCTCCTGGCCGAGGTGCAGTGCTTCCTGCGGCACCTGACGGCCACGGGCCGCGTCGAGCTCGCCGACCGGGACCCGGACCGCTTCCGCCTGGTCTGAGCCCGCGGGCCCACCCGAGGGCACCCGCGGGGCCCGCGCGTCCTACGATGTGCGGGATGCGCATCGACGAGATCATCGAGACGTCCGCGGACCCGACGTTCTCGTTCGAGTTCTTCCCGCCGAAGACCGACGAGGCCGAGGCGCTCCTGCACGACGCCCTCGAGACGCTCCGCGAGCTCTCCCCGTCCTTCGTCTCCGTGACCTACGGCGCGGGCGGCAGCTCCCGCGACCGGACGATCAAGGTCGTGCGCAACCTCCGCGTCGAGCACGGCCTGGAGGCGATGGCGCACCTGACCTGCGTCGGCGCCACGAAGGACGAGATCCGCACGGTCCTCGGCCAGATGCGCGACGCCGGCATCGACAACGTCCTGGCGCTGCGCGGCGACCCGCCCGGCGGCGAGGAGAAGTTCTCGCCGACCCCCGGCGGCTTCGCGTCGTCCCCGGAGCTCACGGCGCTCGTCGACGAGGAGTTCCCGTTCTGCGTCGGCGGCGCGGCCTACCCCGAGCCGCACCCGGACGCCCGGCACGACGACGACGACGTCCAGACCGCGAAGGCGAAGGTCGAGGCCGGCGCGAAGTTCCTCGTCACCCAGATCTTCTACGACAACTCGGACTACTTCTCGTTCGTCGGGCGCCTGCGCGACGAGGGCATCGACGTCCCCGTGATCCCGGGCCTCATGCCGATCACGTCCATCGGGCAGTCCCGCGGCTTCCTCAAGAAGATCGGCGCCCGCATCCCCGAGGGCTACCGCGCCGAGCTCGACGCCCGCGAGGACGACCCGGACGCGATCAAGAGCCTCGGCATCTCCTACGCCACCCTGCAGGCGGCCGAGCTCCTGGCCCAGGGCGCCCCGGGCATCCACTTCATCACGATGAACCGCAGCCCCGCGACCCGCGCGATCCTCGCGACGCTGCGCCTGCACCGCCCGTGGGAGCGCACGCCGGAGTCCCCGGCGTCCACCGGCGGGCAGCCGTCCCTCGCCTGAGGCCGGCCTGCGGCACCCGACCGTGACGTCCCCCTCAGGAGGCCCTGAGGGTGGCGCGGTACCGTTCGTCCGGTCCGGAGCGTCGCCCAGCGGCGCCGCTCCACCCCCACCCCTCGGAGCCGACATGGTGAACTTCAGCAACCTCAGCAAGCTGGCCGGCAAGGCCAAGCAGCTCGCCGGCCAGCACAACGACAAGATCGATCAGGCGATCGACAAGGGCGTCCAGGCCGCCGACAAGGCGACGAAGGGGAAGTACGGCGACCAGCTGTCGTCCAACGCCGACAAGCTCAAGGGCGCCGTCGACAAGGTCGCCGACAAGCCCGGCGGCGCGAACGCCCCCGGCACCGTCGACAGCACCGCCGTCCCGGCCCCGGACCCGACGCCCTCGGCCTCCGGCGCCCCCGTCCCGGACCCGGACGCCCCGAAGGGCGCGCGCTGAGCGACGCGTCACCGGCGTACGAGCTGCGCCGGTCCCGACGCGCCCGCCGCGTGACGGTCCGCATCGACCCGGACCGGGGCCTCGTCGTCACGATCCCGGCCCGGGCGACGGTCCGCGA
>WLOB01000252.1 GCA_009699505.1 Actinomycetota bacterium
CGCCACCTCCGGCACCGCCACCGGCGCCCCCGCCGGCACCACGTCGCGCACCACCACCGGGAGCCCCGCATGAGCACGTACGAGGACCCACAGGCGCGCGAGCTCGTCTCGCTCCTGGTCGCCCACCTCGACGAGCAGCTGCGCTCCGTCGTGCGCCTGCGCGCCGCGGTCGACGCGCTCGGCGCGGCGATCCGCGAGCGCGACGTGTCCGCCGTCCTGCGCCACACCGGCACCCTCGAGGCCGAGACCACCTTCCGCACCACCCTGGAGGACCGCCGGGCCGGGCTCCTGCACCGCGGCGGGACGCTCCTCGGCGTGCCCCCGTACGAGGTCACCGTCGCCGGGCTCTGCTCCCTCGTCGGGCCGGACCAGGCCGGCGAGGCGCTGCGCCGCAGCGACGAGCTGCTGCGCTCGATGGAGGACGTCGCCCGCGAGCATCGCACGAACCGCACCCTGATGCAGCAGGAGCTGTCGTTCCTGGACCACCTGCTGCAGCTCGGCGGCGTGCCGCCCGAGCCGACCTACGAGCCGCCTGGCGACCGCGGCCGGCGCCCCGTCGGCGCCGCCGCCGGCTCCGCCGCGGCCCCGCACCGCCACGGGCTGGACCTGCGGGCCTGATGCCGATCTCGTCCTTCCACGGCGTCGAGACCGCCCTGCGCGGGCTCCTCGCCCAGCAGCGCGCGATCGACGTCACGGGCCACAACATCGCCAACGGGGCGACGGAGGGCTACACGCGCCAGCGCGTGTCGAGCACCGCGTCGGCGTCCCTCGGGATCCAGACCTCCGCCGGCCGGGCGCAGTTGGGCTCGGGCGTCGACATCACCGGCGTCGAGCGGATCCGCGACCGCTTCGCCGACGTGCAGTTCCGGGCGCAGAACACGAAGCTCGGCGCCGCCGAGGCCCGTGCCTCCCTGCTCGGCCAGGCCGAGCTCGCGTTCGCCGAGCCCGGCAGCTCCGGCCTGTCCAACGCGCTGGGCAAGCTCTGGAGCGCCTTCTCCGACCTGGCCAACGCCCCGTCCTCGAGCGCCGCCCGCCAGGTGCTGCTCGACACGGCGCGGACGACGACGACCCGCTTCGGCGCGCTGGACGAGCAGCTCGCGACGGTGCAGTCGCAGGCGTCGGAGGAGCTCGCCGCGCTCACCGGGCGCGGCGGGCCGATCGACCTCGCCGCGCGCGAGCTCGCGGGCCTGAACGTCGCGATCGGCAACGCCGCGTCGCGGAACGAGACCCCGAACGACCTGCTCGACCGGCGCGACGTGCTGCTCGATCAGCTCTCCTCCTTCGCGCAGGTGCGCGTCGAGCCCGCGCTCGACGGCGACGGCGAGGAGCTCCCGGGCCAGGTCGACGTCTTCGTCGGCAACGACCCGACGCCGATCGTCGCCGGTGGTGCCGCCCGCGACCCGTGGGCGCTCAGCTTCACCGGCGGCGACGCCGGCTCCGGTCGCCTGAGCGCGCTCGCCACCGTGGCGTCCTCGACCGGCCCCGTCGCGAGCTACCGCGCGTCGATCGCGGCCGTGGCGTCCGAGCTCGCCGGCGCGGTCAACGGCGTGCACCAGGCCGCGGGCGGCCCCCCGATCTTCGTCGTGCCGACCGGCACCCCGGCCACGGGCGTCCCGCGCCCGCCGCTCGCGGTCGCCGCCGCCGTGGACCCCATGCAGGGCGGGTCGCCCTCGGCCTTCGTCGCCGGCTCGGCCGGCACGAACGACGTCGCCACCGCCCTGGCCGCCCTGCGCGGCGGGACCGCCGACCAGCACTACACCGCCCTCGTCGGCCAGGTCGGCTCGCAGGTCGCCCAGGCCCGCAGCGACGAGAAGACGCAGGCGTCGCTCCAGAGCGCCATCGAGGACCGCCGCGACGCGGTCGCCGGCGTCGCGATCGACGAGGAGATGGCGAACCTCGTGCGCTTCCAGCGCGGCTATCAGGCCTCCGCGCGCGTGCTCTCGACGATGGACGAGATGCTCGACCAGCTCATCAACCGCACCGGGCGGGTCGGCCTGTGACCCCCCGTCGCCCCATCCGCACCGAGGAGCCGCTCCGATGAGCTTCCGCATCACCAGCGCCATGATGAGCCGGACCGTCCTGCGCGACCTGCAGAACGGCCAGGCGCAGCTCTCGAGGACGTTCGAGCAGATGTCGTCGGGCCAGCGCATCACCCGGCCCTCCGACGACCCCTACGGGACGACCCGCGCCATGGGCCTGCGCGCGGAGCTGGCCGACATCGCCCAGGCGCGGCGCAACATCGCCGACGCGGAGGGCTGGCAGCGCGCGTCGGACTCCGCGCTCTCCGGGGTCGGCGACGCACTGCAGCGCACCCGCGTCCTCCTCGTCGGCGCGGGCAACGACGCGGGCGGCCAGGCCGTCCGGAAGGCCGCCGCCACGGAGATCGAAGGGATCATCAAGACGATCAAGGGCACGGCGAACGCGACGTACGCCGGCGTCCCGGTCTTCGCGGGCGCGTCGACCGCCCGGCCCTACGACCCGGACGGCCCCGACGCCTACGCCGGGGACTCCGGTGCGGTGCTCCGCACGATCGGCACGGGCGTCCACGTGCAGATCAACGCGGACCTCGCGGGCGTCCTGGGCGAGGGCGGCGGGGACGGGAAGCTCCTCGACACGCTCCGGGGCGTGCTGGCGCACCTCCGCGGCGGGACGGCCGCCGACGCCGACGCGCTGCGCACGACCGACCTGCGGACGCTGGACACCCAGATCGACGCGCTGTCGGCGCTGCGGGCGGAGGTCGGCGCGACCGGCACGCGCCTGTCCGCCGCGGCCGGGCGCCTCGGCGAGCTCGAGGAGGCCGCCACGGACCAGCGCTCCGCGGTGGAGGAGGCCGACGCGGCGTCTACGATGATCGCCTACGCCACGCAGCAGGCCTCGTACCAGGCCGCGCTGAAGGCGGGCGCGGGCATCGTCCAGGCCTCGCTGATGGACTTCCTGCGCTGACGCGCCGCCCCGACCACCGGACCAGACACCCCCACGCCATGGCGCTCACCCTGCACAGCACCCGCTTCGGCGACCTCGAGGTCACCGACGAGGAGTCGATCGACTTCCCCGACGGGCTCGTCGGCCTGCCGGGCACGCGCTGGGCGCTCCTGCGCCGCGATGGCGACGACGCGCCGTTCGCGTGGCTGCAGTCGCTCGACGAGCCGGACCTCGCGCTCCCCGTCACCCGGCCGGAGACGTTCTTCCCCGGCTTCGACGTCGTCCTGGACGAGGGCGACGTGCCCGCCGACCTCGGCGATCCCGACGCGGTGGACGTCTGGGTCGTGGTCCGCGCGATCGGCCCGATCGAGGACTTCACCGCGAACCTCCGCGCGCCGATCCTGCTGGCGGGCGGCGTGGGCCGGCAGGTCATCAACCGCGCCGACGACGCACCCCTGCGCGCACCGCTCGTCGCGGGCGGGGCGGCCTAGTGCTCATCGTCACCCGCCGCGAGGGCGAGAAGCTCATGATCGGCGACGACGTGGTCGTCTCGATCGTCGAGGTCTCCGGCGGCACGGTCAAGCTGGGCATCGACGCCCCGCGCTCCGTGCCGATCTACCGCGAGGAGCTGTGGGCCGCCGTCCGCGACGAGAACCGCGCGGCGGCCGAGGCCCCGGCGACGCTCCCGTCGCTGCCCAGGCGGGGCTGAGGGGCCGTCGCGGTCCCCTACGCCGTGCCGAGCGCCGTCTCGGCCTCGCCGTCGGCGAGCGTGGGGTAGTCCGTGTAGCCCTCGGGCCCGCTGGCGTAGAAGAGCTTCGAGATCGTCTCGTTCTGCGGCGCGTTCTGCGACCAGCGCTCGTAGAGGTCCGGGTTGGCGATGAACGCGCGCCCGACGACGGGGGCGTCGGCGAGCCCGTCGGCGACGAAGGAGATCGCCTCCTCGCGCTCCGTGTGCTTCGCGAAGCCCGTGTTCAGCAGGAGCGGCGCGCCGAACGCCGTGCGCAGCTCGGCGGTCAGCGCGTCCTCGGGCTGGGCGAGCAGGTGCAGGTACGCGAGCCCGAGCGGACGCAGCGTCTCCGCGAGCGCCCGGTAGGTGTCGCCGCCGTCGCTCTCGGCCATCTCGTGGGCCGGCGCGAGCGGCGAGAGCCGGATGCCGACGCGGTCGGCGCCGACGGCCTCGACCACGGCCGTCGTCAGCTCGCCGACGAAGCGCGCGCGGTTCTCGGGGCTGCCGCCGTAGGCGTCGTCGCGGTGGTTCGTGTTGTCCGACAGGAACTGCTGCAGGAGGTAGCCGTTGGCGCCGTGGATCTCGACCCCGTCGAAGCCGGCGTCGATCGCCCGCGTCGCGGCGTCGGCGAAGTCCCGGACCACGCCGGGGAGCTCGTCGAGGGCGAGGGGCCGCGGGGCCGGGATGGTCGCGGCGGCCTCGTTCGGCGTGAAGATCGTCAGCTCGCCCGGCGCGACGTCGGACGCCGAGACGAGCGGCTCGCCCGAGGTGTCGGGGTGCCCGACGCGCCCGCCGTGCCAGAGCTGGGCGACGATCCGGCCGCCCTTCCCGTGGACGGCGTCCGTCACGAGCCGCCAGCCGTCGCGGTGCGCGTCCGTCGCGATGCCGGGGGTGCGCGGGTACGGCTTGCCCTGCTGGGAGACCCAGGTGGCCTCGGAGACGATGAGCCCCGCCGAGGCGGCGCGCTGGCCGTAGTACTCGGCCATGAGCGCGTTGGCCGTGCCGTCCTCGTCGGCGCGGTTGCGGGTCAGCGGCGCCATCACGAGGCGCTGGGGCAGCTCCAGGGCTCCCAGCGTCAGGGGCTGCCGGAGGACGTCGAAGTCGTCGGTCATGGCGTCCGACGATGACAGAGGCGCCGCGGGACCCCGGCGCCCCGGCGGTCAGCCGCCGCCACCGCCGCCACCGCCGCCGCCGCCGTCTCCGCCGCCACCACCACCACCGCCGCCGTCGCCGCCGCCGCCCCAGCCCCAGCCGCCACCGTCGCCGCCTCCGCCGCCGTCACCCCGGTCGTCCGGGGCGTGGTAGCTCGCCGGCCCGCCCGAGCCGTCGCCCCCGAGCCAGCCGCCCCCGGCGCGGCGGCGCGCGGACGCCCCGGGTCGCGCGGTCCACACCATCCCGCCGAGGAACGCCACGAGGGCGAGGACGACGAGCACGCCGACCAGGGCGTCGGCGACGGCGAGCGCGTTCATGCGCCCGATCGTCCCAGGCGGTGCGTGCGGTGTCGACCCACGGGGGGACGCGGGCGCGGTCGAGCCGTCAGATCCCGACGTTCAGGCGGACCGCGAGGCCGCCCCGCACGTCGCCCGTCGCGGTCGCGAGCTGCCCCGCGTACCCGTCGGCGAAGACGCCGTCGCCGTCCAGCGGGGTCGCGGCCAGGTTCGCGGCGCTGCCGTCGTAGCCGTCCGTGGCGTAGACCCGCTCGCACGCGTCCTGCGGGAACGCGAGCTGCGAGGTGCGGAGCTTCGCCGACCCGGCCACGGCGGCCGCCTCGTCGCGGTAGACCTCGAAGTGGGCGTGCGGCCAGCGGCCCGGGTACGCACCGGGGAACACGGTCCGGAACGACAGGCGTCCCTCGTCGTCGCTGACCTGCACCCCGCGGAGGTAGTTCTCCGAGGCGGTCTCGTCGTCGTAGAGCGAGTAGCGCCCGAGGGCGTCGCAGTGCCACAGGTACACGGCGGCGCCGCGCAGCGGTCCCCCGCCCCCGGCGACGTCGATCAGCCGCAGCTCGACCGTGGTCGGCACGCCCGTGGCCACGCCGGACGCATCGCCGAAGCTGCGGGTGATGTCGCGACGGACGACGCCGCTCTCCGCCAGCACGTTCGGGCCGTTGGACCCGTCGGCCGGGAACGGCCCGGCCGTCTCCTCCGGCACCGCGGCGGTGGCGGCCGTCGTCGCGGCGGTGCCCGTCCCGGTCGTGGTCGCCGGGGTCCGGGCCGCGGTGGTCGTCCCGCCGTCGGAGCCGCAGCCGACGAGGACCGCGCCGAGCCCGCCGGAGAGCGCGAGGAGCGCCCGGCGACGGCTGAGGAGCACGGGCAGGTCGTGCGCCAGGCCGAGGTCGTGCTCCTCCACGTCGTCCCGCTCGTCCCCGCCGTGGTCGTGCCGCCCGTGTCCCATGCCGTGATGGTCCCAGCCCTCCCTGGGGGGAACCTGAGGGCGACGGGACCGGGCCCGCCCTACGATGGCCCGATGCAGGACGACCTGGGAGCCACGCTGGCGCGGCGACTGCGCGAGGGAGACCTCGCGGCCGCCCCCGCCGTCCTCAACCTCGTCGAGACGCGCACGCCCGCGGCGCGCGAGCAGACGACGGAGCTGCTGCGGCTGCTCTCCCCCGCCGAGCTCGGCCACGAGCCCGGGGGCCACGTCGTCGGCGTCACGGGGCCGCCCGGCGCCGGCAAGTCGACGCTCCTCTCCGAGCTCGTCCGGAGCCTCCGCGCCCGGGACCGCAGCGTCGCCGTCCTCGCGGTGGACCCCTCGA
>WLOB01000253.1 GCA_009699505.1 Actinomycetota bacterium
ACCGCGCCCCGAGCCGTCGTGCCCGCGGGGGCCGGCGCCTCCCATGCCCATTCCCGGGGCCGGGGCCGCCCCGGGCCGGGGCGACCCGGCGGGTCAGCTCGCGGCGGGGGAGGCGCCCGAGGACGTCGCGGGGCCCGCGCCGTGCCGGCTGCCGTCGTCCCCGTGACCGGCGCCGTGGCCGCCGTCGCCGCCCTCGCCGTGGCCGCCGTGGCCGTGCACGCGGTGCAGGACCACGACGATGATGCCGCCCACGATCACGCCCAGGATGGCCGAGGCGGTGGTGTTCGTGAGCCAGCCGCCGACGCCGCCGAGCGCGCCCAGGGCGTCGTGGACGTCCTCCTCGACGTGGTGCACCTGGTCGTAGAGCCAGGTCCACCCGAGGTCCTTCAGGCCCACGAGCAGGATGTGGCCGCCGACCCAGAGCATGGCGGCGATGCCGACGGTCGAGAGGACCTTCAGCACGATCGGCATGCCGCGCACGAGCCCGCGCCCGAGGGCGGCGACCGCCCCCTGCGACGTCCTCGCCAGCCGCAGGCCGACGTCGTCCATCTTCACGATGAGCGCGACGCTGCCGTAGACCACCGCGGTGATGAGGAAGGCCACGGCCACGAGGATCAGGGCGCGGGCCACGAACGGCTCGTTCGTCACCTCGTTCAGCGAGATCACCATGATCTCGGCCGAGAGGATGAAGTCCGTGCGGATCGCCCCGCTCACCAGGGTGTCCTCGTCGGCGGGCTCCTGCTCGGCCGCCTCGGCCTGCGCGTGGCGGTGCGGCCCGACGGCCTCCCACAGCTTCTCGGCGCCCTCGAAGCACAGGTAGGCGCCGCCGATCATCAGGATCGGGGTCAGGAGCCAGTCGACGAACTCGCTCAGGAGCAGGACGACGGGCAGGATGAAGAGGATCTTGTTGCGGATCGACCCCAGCGCGATCCGGCGGATCATCGGCAGCTCGCGGTCGGGCTGGAAGCCCTGCACGTAGCGGGGCGTGACGGCGGCGTCGTCGACGATGACGCCCGCGGCCTTCACGCTCGCCCGGCCGGCGCCGGCGGCGACGTCGTCGACCGACGCGGCGGCGGCGCGCGCGAGGACGCTGATGTCGTCCAGCAGCGCGGCGAGCCCGGCGCTCATCGGACCACCTCGGTCCCGGCGGCCGGTCCGCGGACGGCGGACGGGCGGGGACGGCGCGGCCGGAGGGCGCCGCGGACGGCGGTGCCCGCGGCGCGGCGGGGGCGGGCGGGGAGCGGGCCGTCGGCGGCGCCGGTCGAGGCGGTCGGGACGGGAGGTGGCGCGGCCGGCATGGCGGGGGGCGTCATGCGACGAGGCTAGAGGGAGCGGCGGCCGACGGCGAGGCTCGCGTCCGCGAACGTCGGCGCGCCACGTGCGACGGGCCGCGAATCGGGCACCGGGGGCCCATGGACCACGAGGACCGCTACCTGACGATCTACCTGCAGGACCACCTGACCGCGGCGACGGGCGGCATCAACCTGACCCGTCGGGCCAAGGGCTCGGCGAAGGGCCGGGACGAGGAGCTCCACGCGTTCTACGGGGGCTTCGAGGAGGAGCTCCTGGAGGAGCGGCGGAGCCTGCTCGGCTTCCTCTCCGAGATCGGGGCCGGGCCGCACACGGCCAAGGCCCTCGCGGCCACCGTCGGCGAGCGCCTCGGCCGGCTCAAGCTCAACGGCCACCTGCTGAGCCGCTCGCCGTACTCCGACCTCGTGGAGCTCGAGGGCCTGTCGATCGCCGTGCAGGGCAAGCGCCTGGGCTGGATCGCCCTGCAGGAGCGGGCGCACCCCCGGTTCGACCCGACGGAGCTCGCCCGCCTCGTCACCCAGGCGGAGGACCAGCACGACCGCCTCGAGGCGCTCCGCCGTCCCCGTGCCGCCCGGATCCTCGCCGGCCTCGCCCCGACGCCGGCGAGCTGAGGCGGCGGCCGCCCGGCGTCGGTCGCGCCACCGCGGGGCTCCGGCCGGCCCGGGCACCGTCCGCGCCGAGGTCGGCCGGCCCCGTCGCGTCGCGGCCGACCGGCACCGCCCGCTGCGCCCGGTCGACCCGACGGGCCAAGCCGCACCGGGCCGGCACCGGTCAGCCCGGCGCGCCGCCCGGCACGATCCAGCCGGCGAACGCCGCGAAGTGCGCCGTCGCCGCGGCGATCACGAGCAGGTGGAAGACCTCGTGGTAGCCGAAGCGCAGCGGATCCGGGTTCGGCCGCCGGGTCGCGTAGACGACCGCCCCCGCGGCGTACAGCACGATCCCGAGCGCCAGGAGCGCCGTGGGCACCGCCGCGAGCTCCCGCACGAGCTGCCCCGAGCCGACGAGCGCGGTCCCGGCCACCAGCACGTAGACGGCCGAGGTCAGCTGCCGCGGCGCCGAGATCCAGGCGACGCTGAGGACGACGCCGGCCGCCGCGCCCGCCCAGGCGCACGCCAGGACCACGCCGCGGAGCGGCGGGTCGAGCACGAGCAGCGCGATCGTGGTGCTGCAGGCGGCGACGAAGACGTGGATCAGGCTGTGGTCCAGGCGACGCAGCGCACGGCGCGTCCCCGGGGCCCAGCGCCCGCGGTGCAGCAGCCCGCTCGCCGCGAACATCGCGGTCAGCGCGGTGCCGTAGAGGACCGCGCACCACCGGCTCGTCCCGTCCGGCGCGAGCGCGACGAGCACGACGGCCGCCACGAGCGCCACCCACGCGGCGTGCACGTGCGAGACGCCCCGCAGGACGGGGACGACCTCCTCGGCGTACGGATCGACGGGGACCGCCCGTGGCGCGTCGGCGCGCGCCAGGGGCGGCGACGGCGCGCTCAGGGCCGTCGCTCCTGCGAGGGGGCCTCGGCCTCCGTGCGACCCGCGAAGGTCGACGGGTCCTCGCCACGACGCATCGGCGGCAGCTGCTCGACCGCCCCGGCGACGGAGGCCAGGGCCCCGTCCACGCGACGGGCCGGGCCCGCGACGGCGCCGGGCAGCCGGCGTCCGGCCCGCTGCACCGCGTCGCGCGTCCGGTCGATCGCCGACAGCGGCAGCGCCGACACGACGTTCCCGGGCGGGCGGCGGGCGACCACGGGGTGCGGGCGCGTCGGCGCGATCCGCCGGACCGCCGCCCACGCGAGCCCGAGGCGGCGGAGCTCCTGCGGCCCGAGCCGCTCCTGCAGGCTCGGGAAGAGCTCGTCCTCCTCGTCGCGCACGTCCTCGCGCAGCAGCGCGACGGCGCGCGCGAGGCGCTCCTCCCGGAGCGGGTCGCCGTGCGGGCTGCGGTCGACCGCGGCCAGCAGCTCGTTGATCTCCTGGTGCTCCTGCTCGACCTGCACCGTCAGATCATGCCCGTCGGGCAGCACCCGGCGCATCGCGGGCCAGAGCACCGCCTCCTCCGCGAAGGCGTGCGGGAAGACGAGGCGGTACATCCGCCCCAGGGCCTCGTCCTGCTCGTCGCCCGTCGTCCGCTCGATGCGGTCCAGGAGCCCGTCGAGCCGCTCGTGGTCGCGACGCTGGAGCGCGAACACGCTGCGCGGACCGCCCAGGGCGTCGACGCTCTGCTCGGCGATGGAGGGGTGTCGCGTTCCGGGCACGCGGCGTCGGTACCCCGTCGCACCGGGAGCATTCCGGGGGCCGCCGCGGGCCGGTCGCGGTCTGCGACGCTCGTCGGGTGCACCCGCGTCCACCGGTCGGCCCGGCCCTCCCACCGTCCTCGTCGTCGTGATCGCGTCCGTCCTCGCCTCGTCGGTGGCCGTGCCCCTCGGCCTCGACCTCGCGGCCGTCGCCGTCGGCGCCGTCTTCGGGGCGCTCATCGCGATCCGCCGGGACCTCGACGTCACCGGGACCGTGGGCCTCGCGGTGACGAGCGGCCTCGGCGGCGGCGTGCTGCGCGACGTGCTGCTCGACCAGGTGCCCGTCGCCCTGACGAGCTCGACCTACCTGCCGGTCGCCCTGGGCGTCGGCGTCGCGATGCTCGTCCTGCACCCGCACACGGGACGGATCGACGACCTGCTGGACCTGTTCGACGCCTTCGCGCTGGGGCTGTTCGCGATCGTCGGGGCCTCGAAGGCGCTCGACGCCGGCCTGGGGCCGGTGGCCGCCGCGGCCGTGGGGGTGCTCGCGGCCACCGCGGGCGGGGTGGCCTGCGACGTGCTGAGCGGCCAGCGGCCGTACATCTTCGGTCCCGGCCCGATCTACGGCCTCGCGGCCGCGGCCGGCAGCGCGGTGTACGTCGCGGCGGACCGGCTCTCCGCCGGGGTCGCCGCCGCGATCGTCCTGTCCATGGTCGTCACCGTCGGCCTGCGGCTGCTCGCGGTGCACCGGGGCCTCAGCACCCGGACGGCCGCCGAGGTCCGGCTCGGACGCGGCCGGCGCGGGGCGGACACCGATCCGCCGCCCGCGACGCCCCCCGGGGCCTGACCGCCGCCGCCCGTCCGACCGTCCTCACGTCCGCACGGGCCCGGCCGGCCTCGCGCACGACGGTTGCCCGGCGGTCGGTCGGGTAGCCGACGGGCGCTCCCGACCCGACCCGGACGGCACCGTGACGAACCCTGCGACGACCTCCCTCTGGAACGCGACCGCCCACCGCCCGACGCCACGGGAGGGCTCGCTCGTCGACGGCGACCACTACGACGTCGTGGTCGTCGGCGCCGGCATCGTCGGCCTGACCGCCGCGCTCGAGCTGGCCCGCGCCGGCCGCCGGGTGCTCGTGCTCGAGGCCCGGCGCATGGGCTCCGGCGTCACCGGCTCGACGACGGGCAAGGTCACCGCGGCCCACGGGCTCCGGTACTCCCTGCTGCAGCGCGACATCGGGCCGGAGCGCACGCGGATGTACGCCGAGGCCAACCAGCGCGCCGTCGGCTGGGTCCGCGACCTCGTCCACACGGAGGAGATCGCCTGCGACTGGCGCGACCGCGCGGCGTTCACCTACACGAGCGACCCGTCCCAGAAGGCCGAGCTCGAGGCGGAGGCGCGGGCGACGATCGACGCGGGCCTGCCGGCGCACGAGGCCCACGCCGTGCCCGCACCGACCGACCTCGTGGCCGGCGTCCGCGTCGACGGCGGCGGCGAGCTGCACGGCGCGAACTACTGCGCCGGCCTGGCGCAGCTCGCGGAGGCCGCCGGCGCGCGGATCCTCGAGGGCGTCCGCGTCACCGGCGTCCGGGAGTCCGACCCCTGCCGCGTGCGCACGGAGGACGGCACGACGGTCCACGGCGAGCACGTCGTGGTCGCCACCCACTTCCCGATCTTCGACCGCGGCCTGTACTTCGCGCGTCTGCAGCCGCAGCGCTCCTACGCGATCGCGGTCCGCACGGACCGCGACCTGCCGCTGGGCAGCTTCTACGACGTCGCGACCCCGTCGCGCTCCGTCCGCACGGCCGCGGGCCCCGACGGGGAGGAGCTCGTGGTCGTCGGCGGCGAGGGCCACGGCTCCGGCAAGGAGTCCGACACGGGGGAGCGGTACGCCCGTCTCGAGCGCTGGGCGGCCGAGCACCTCGGTGCCACGGAGACCCTGTACCGGTGGTCGGCCCAGGACCCCGAGACGCCCGACCGCGCCCCGTTCGCCGGGCCGCTGCGGCCCGGCAGCAGCCGGCTGTGGACCGCCACCGGCTTCGGCAAGTGGGGGCTGTCCGCCGGCACGGCCGCGGCGCACGCGATCGCCGGACGCATCCAGGGGCACGACGACGAGTTCCGGGAGCTCTGGGACCCCTCGCGCCTCGGGCAGCTCAAGCCCCGCGGCGCCGCCCGGATGGCGCTCTGGAACGCCGAGACGTCCGCGTTCCTCGTCGGTGACCGGCTGCGGCCCGCGGGCCGGCGCGGCCCGGACGGCCTGGCGCCCGGAGAGGGTCGGATCGTGCGCCACGGCGGCCGGCGGACCGCGGCGTTCCGCGACGAGGAGGGCGTCGTTCACGCCCACTCCCCGGTGTGCACGCACCTGGGCTGCGAGGTGCACTTCAACGGTGCCGAGCAGAGCTGGGACTGCCCGTGCCACGGCTCCCGGTTCGACGCGCGCGACGGCAGCGTGCTCGAGGGCCCGGCGGTCCGCGCCCTGGCCCCGCGGGACGTCGACTGACCACGCCCGCGCCCCCGCGTCGGGGCGCATGGGCGGGCCCCTCGCGGGGAAGAGACGGGGCGTCCCGCCCGAGCGGGACGATCCCCCGAGGAGGAGAGAGATGTTGGATCACGATGCGCTGGTCCGCCGGATCGCGCGCCACGAGTTCCCCGACCCCAGGGTCGTGCCGGTCCGCGACCGCGACGGTCGTCCGGCCGGCGGGCTCCGCGCCACCGACACCGGCGTGCGCGGCGACGACCCCGCCGAGCTGCGGCGGGTCGAGCAGCTCGTCCGCGGCGCGCACGACGCGGGCGCCCGCGGCCGCTGAGCACGGCCCGTCGCCCGCCCGCCGACCGCGGGCGGGCGACGTGCTCGTCGGTCC
>WLOB01000254.1 GCA_009699505.1 Actinomycetota bacterium
TCACGGAGACGGTGGGACCTCCGGCCGTCGGTGCGCTCGTCACAGGGTCACCCCCGACCATCCAGGACGAGCCGTGCGAAAAGCGGTCACGCGCGGAATCCGAAGCCGGCACTCCGGCGCTTGAACGCCCTCCGCAGCCGGAGGAAGAGGCCGACGAACGACGCCGCCGCGACGATCAGCAGCGGCCAGATGGGGAGCCCGACGTCGGCGACGTTCAGGAGGGCCGCGAGCCCCAGCGTGATCACCGCCGTCAGGACCGTCGCGAGCAGCGACGTATGGGAGCGGTAGCCCGCCAGGTGCTCGCGCAGGGCGAGCTCCAACGTACTGATCACGACCATCGCGAACCCTCCGAGGACCAGGCCCGTGAGTCTGGTGATCAGCCCCGCGAGGACGGTGAGCAACCCGACCGCAAGCAGCGTCTCGGTGACGGGCAGCGGCGCCCAGATCGGAGGCGGCGCCTCGCTGCGCGGCGCGCGGCGCGAGCGTTGCGCAGCGGGCTCTGGCGTGCCGTCCCGCGTCTTGCGGCCCGGGGAAGGCGGACTCGCCGCCCGGTCCTGCGCCCCCCCGGCGGGGGCCCCGCCACTCCCGGCGCGCCGGCGCCGGCGCGCGCGGCGGGACTTCGGCTTGGACGACGGCATGGATTCCGAGACTAGTGGCCACGATGCTCGCACAGGCGATCCCTCGATCCACGGAGTCGCCGCCGTTCGTACGCCCCGGGTGTCGACGCGTGGGGTGGGTCTCACGTCGTATGACGTTGGGTCGCGCGGCGCGGCTCGCGCAGCGGGTTCATCGCGACCGGCAGGATCGCTACGGCCGACCGATGATCGAGCACGTCCGGCGGGTCGCCGGGACCGTCCCCACCAGCGCCCGCGCCGTCGCGTTCGTCCACGACGTCGCCGAGCGGTCCGAGCACGACCCGGGAGACGTCGCACTGCTCGTCGGCTTCGACGATGACGAAGACCGTGAAACCGGAGCAGGCTCCCAACGAAACTGTTGGGTATACTGGTTCGATGGTCTCCATGAAGGGCTCTCGCGCCGAAGTGCCGCGTTCGACCTCGACGGTCGTCAACGAGGGTCGTAAGACCACGCCGCTGTCGCGGAAGGCGACGGCGTCGAAGACGGCCCGTGGCGCCGCGGCCGGCGGTCGCGGCGGGCAGCGGAAGGTCGTGGCCGGACAGATCCAGCAGGCCGACTGGAAAGCGGCTGAGCGGGCCGACTTTCTGATCCAGGCGTACGGCGGTGTTACGAAGCTCGCCGACGCTCTCGGGGTTGCGAAGAGCCAGCCCGGGCGGTGGCGTGACGGTGACGAGAGGCCGGGTGCGATCGCGGCGAAGAAGCTTTTGGACCTCGACCATGTGATGGGCCGCGCGATCTTGGTGTGGGCTCCGGAGGTCGCCACGCGGTGGATGGGGTCCAGCAATGCGTTTCTCGGTGGCGCGAAGCCGATCGAGGTGTTGATCGCTCGCGGCCCCAACGATGTCATCGATGCGCTCGACGCGACGATGAGCGGCGCGTTCGCGTAACGCGTGCTGCTCTACCGGATCTTCGGACACGATCCCGACGCCGCGACCGGTGAGCCCGGACATCCGGACTTCCTCTACCCCGGTCAGGGCTCCGGACGGTGGGACAACCCCGACCACTATCTCGGCTGGTACATGGCCAGTAGCCCGGCGGCGGCCGTCGGCGAGGTGTTCGGTGACCTCGCCTCGTGGGATGACGCCATGTTCGATTTCCCGTTTCTCGAGGGCGCACGCCGTGTTCTCGGTACGTACTCGGTCCCGGACTCAATCGCGCTTTTGGACCTCGACGACGCGGCCGCGTTGGCCGACCGGACGCTGCGCCCGACCCAGGTCGTGTCCCCCAACCGCGTTGCAACGCAGCGCGTCGCGCTGGACATCTTCAACGAGCAAGACCGCTCCGGGGCACGACTTTGGGCCGGAGTGACCTGGTGGTCCTCCAGGCGGGCGTACTGGCCGGTGCACTTCATCTGGGGCCAGACCCCTGCCTGCGAGAGCATCGACAGCCTCCACGTCGCACATCCGGCCGTCAGAGACGCAGCAACAGCACTCTCCAAGCCCCTCGGGTAGCCGCTCCGCGGCGTCGTTTTGCGGCCGGTACTCCCGGCGGGCGCGGAGGGCGGCGTTCGCGCGGTTCATCGACGGCCGCCCCGAGTTCACGCACGTCCGCACCCGCAAGAAGAGCCCGGAGACCAACGGCGTGATCGAGCGATATCACGGCACGATCAAGTTCGAGTGCCCCTGGCGCCACCTCCCCGCCGACGGACTCACTGTCGGACGTCACCAGATCGAGAGCCCCGACGGCACCGACCTGAGAGACCTCGACTGAGCCGGTTTGGTAGTGCCCGATTGGGGTTCGCGACACCGATGCGGCGCGTTGCCGCGCTTTCGCGCTCAGTTGGATGACGCGTTCTCGCTCGGTTGGATCGCAACAAGGCGCGCAGCACGGCGACGTTCGACAAAAACGCGTTCGGGGAACCCCTTCCGGTGCAGCCTCCGCTCGATAATGCATATTACGTCAACCACAGAATTCGGATCTGAGAAGGACCCGAATCACCGTCGCCTCTGCGGGCGCCGGTGGTGCGTTGGACCGTGAAGCCCCTACCCGGAGGTCCGGCGACGGGCCACGACGATCTCGCGCGGGGACGTTGCAGCCGCCGCGGATGATGAGGTCCTCCTTGTGGTCGACGATGAAGTAGAAGTCGTCCTCGTGCTTCTTCGCCGAGTCGCCGGTGGCGAACCACGCGTCCTCCGAGATCGCCTCGGCGGTCGCCTCCGGGTCCTCCAGTAGCCCTTCATCACGTTCGGGCCCCCGACGTGCAGCTCGCCGACCTCGCCGGTCGGGACGTCGGCGCCCTCGCCGTCGACCAGGCGCAACTCCACGCCCTCGATCGCGACGCCGATCGAGGCGGGCTGCGGAAGAGCCCGACCGACGCCTGCACGTTCGAGCCGATGCTGTGGTGCGTCAGCTCCGCACCCTTCGGCCGGCCGGTCGTGCCCGACGTGTAGAGCACGACCGCGGTGTCGTTGCCGTTCTGGTGCGCGACCCCTCGTCCAGACGAATGGCGGTCCGCTCCGAAACCCGCGCCGCGGTGGTGGACAAGAGCGTCCCGAGCTTCGTTCGGCGTGAGAGAGATCATCGCCGGACGACACCGGCGCACCCCCTTCGTGGCCCGCGCGCGTGCGCGGTCGCTCAGGCGAGCCCCTCGACCCGTGGGATGATCGGCCCGCAGGAGATCGAACCGAGGGACAAGGACGACCATGCAGCACCCGTCAACGGCACCGGGACCCGAGATCGGCTGGGGCATCGGCCTCATCGGTCTCCTTGCGTCCGCGATGATCGGCTGGCTCATGGACGTCGGCGTCGGCTTCCTGCTGCTGCTCCTGATCTTCTGGGGGGCCGTCGGCACCCTCTTCGCGTTCCTCGTGGAGCGCAGCACCATCGAGGAGCACGATCGCGTCGACGAGCTGCAGAACACGCGGCTCGACAAGCTCGGCACGCTGGCCCCGCCGGCCCCGGAGCCGAAGCCCGGGCTGCCGAAGCCGCAGCCCGAGCCGAACATGTCCGAGCCGCGCCGGTGCCGTGAGGCGCAGCTCGAGGAACAGCGCCGTCGCGACCACCACACCGCGACCTGACGCTCCTCCGTCACGGCCGGCGTCGGCCCAGGTCGGGATTCGGCGACGGACGATCGCTGCGAGGTGGCATGCACAGGTCCCGCGCGTCTCGCGTGGGACCGTTGCAGCGAACGAGGCAGCGCCGTGCGTCCGGGGCACCGCGCCCGGGTCGGCAAGTCGGTGCACCGTCCCGTCGACCGCGACACGCCGCCTGCACACCTCACGGCGGCGACCCGGTGAGGCTGAAGGACGGTCTGCTCGCGCCGGTCCGACTGTCGGAGCGCGCGGTGGCGGCCCTGGAGGAGCTCGGCCCGATGCATCGCGAGCTCGTCCGCATGCGCGAGCAGACCGCGTCGATGCCCGACCTGCTGCCCGAGCTCCAGCGGGTCAGCGAGGCTCTGGCCCCCCTGGAGGAGCGCCTCGTTGGCCTCGAGCACGCGATGGCCGGCATCGTCGGACGGATCGGAGAGATCCAGGACACGCTGGACGTCCTCAAGGAGGACGTCGAGCACGTTCCGGGCATTCCCGCCGGCGACGAGACCCGAAGCCCCCTCGATCGCGCCCGCGACGCCCTCGGCGCAAACGAGCCCGACACCCCGTAGGGGCCACCGGGCCCGAGCGACCTCGCCGGGCGTTCGGCACGTCGGTCGCGGTTGATGCGCCCGGGGGCGACGGCGGGGAGCCCCGGTCGACGCGGGAGAGCAGACTCAGATCGCGGCCTGCCAGAGCCACGTGACCTGATCGACGAGGGCCTGCTCGTCGAGGGTCGGACGGGCGACGTGCTCGGTGAACGCCCGCTCGGTCATGTAGACGAGTGCGTAGGCACGAGCGGCGACGCCGGCGGCGGGGAGCTCCGGATCGCCGGCGGCGATGCGGCGCTCGGCCCCGGGCCGGAAGCGGTCGTGGAAGGCCTGCCAGAACGCGGCGACGTCCGGGTCGTACGTGGCGGCCTCCGTGATCGCACCGACGCTCGCGCGGTGCCGGGTGAACACGGCCAGCACGCCGTCCATCGTGTCGCGGAGCGGCACGTCCGCGAAGCTCAGCCAGGGCTCCGCCGCATCCGAGAGATCCGCCTCGAGGGCTTCGCCGAGCTTGAGGACCAGGGCGCGCTTGTCGTCGAAGTAGGCGTAGAACGTCGGCCGCGAGAAACCCGCCCGGCGGACGATCTGCTCGATCGAGATCTCCGCGTAGGCGCTCCCCTCCTGAAGCAGCGAGACGACCGCCTGCAGCAGCTCCGTCTCGGTGGCCTTGCGGGTCTCGGCCGTGCGGGCCCGCCGGGAGAGAGTCGCCATGGTCGAGAGTCTAGAGGTTACAAATGAGCTTGACATCACGTAAAGTGCTATGGGATGGTCGATGCTCCCGACGATCCCGTTCGGGACACGGACCGGGCGACACGGCCCACCACCCTCACGAGGAGAAGAACGACGCATGGGCACCATCACCTTCGTTTCGCAGGACGGCACCGCTCACGACGTGGAGCTGGTCGACGGCGAGTCGCTCATGGATCTCGCCACGAGCAACGGCGTCCCCGGGATCGACGGCGACTGCGGCGGCGAGGCCGCGTGCGGCACGTGCCACGTGATCGTCGACGACGAGTGGATCGCCCGGACGGGCACGCGCTCCGACGAGGAGTCGCAGATGATCGAGATGTCGCCCGAGTGCGCGGCGAACTCGCGCCTCTCGTGCCAGCTGAGGGCGACCCCGGCCCTCGACGGACTCCGGGTGCACCTCCCCGAGTTCCAGATGTAGCACCGACCCCTCGATCAACGACAGGCGAAACGGACAGAATATGACGACCACCGAGAGCGTTCTCGACCGGGCCAAGGCCACCATGGCCACCAAGGTGCAGGCGACGATCCCTGCGGACCGACAGGTCCGCGCCGCCCACCTCGTGGAGAAGGCGAAGCGCCTGGCCGGCATGGGCAAGCCGCTGATCTTCACCGAGGAGCCGATCCCGGACCCGGCGGACGTGCCGCTGACCGAGATCGACCTCAGCAACCCCTTCATGAACCGGCAGGGGAAGTGGTACCCGTACTTCGCGCGGCTGCGTGAGGAAGCCCCCGTCCATTACCAGAGCAAGAGCCCGTTCGGGCCGTTCTGGTCGATCACGCGCTACGCGGACATCCAGGCCGTCGACTCCGACGCCGAGACCTTCTCGGCGGAGCCCTACATCATCCTCGGGCCCCCGCCGCTGGACATCGCGATGTTCATCGCGATGGACCCGCCCAAGCACGACGTCCAGCGCAAGGCCGTCCAGGGCGTCGTCGCTCCCCGGAACCTCAAGGAGATGGAGTCGCTGATCCGCGAGCGCGTCCGGGACGTCCTCGACGGCCTGCCGACCGACCGGCCGTTCGACTGGGTCCAGGACGTCTCGGTCGAGATCACCGGACGGATGCTCGCCACGCTCCTGGACTTCCCCTACGACCAGCGTCGCAAGCTCACGTACTGGTCGGACACCATCAGCGGGACCGCCGAGATGACCGGTGGCACGACGCACCAGGACGAGTTCTACACGGCCACGGAGGAGCTCGCGAAGAGCTTCGTGGCGCTGTGGCACGACAAGGCCGCGCGCCGGAAGGCCGGCGAGACGGACGGGTTCGACCTGATCACGCTGATGCAGACCTCGGAGGACACGAAGGACCTGATCAAGCGTCCGCTCGAGTTCCTCGGCAACCTGACGCTGCTCATCGTCGGCGGCAACGACACCACCCGCAACTCGATGTCCGGCGGCGTCCTCGCGCTGAACAAGTATCCGGA
>WLOB01000255.1 GCA_009699505.1 Actinomycetota bacterium
CCGCGTCCCGGCCGTCCCGCGGCGGGCTCCGCGCCACCGCCGGGGCGCCACCGCGTGGTGGCCCGGACCCCGATCCGGCAGACTGGGGCGCGTGTCCGGCGAACGCCCAGGGTCCCTGACCGACGTGCCCCCGCCGTCGGGCGAGCCCGACCCCGCCGCCGACGCCGGGCCGTCGCTCGCGATCCCCGAGACCGTCCCGCCGCCCGAGCCGCGCACCGTCGGCTCGGTCGCCCGCGGGCTCGTGCGCACGGGGCGGCCGAAGCAGTACGTGAAGAACGTGCTCGTCTTCGCGGCCCCCGCGGCCGGCGCCGGGCTGGGCGACGCGGACGTGATCCTGAAGGCGCTGCTCTGCTTCGTGGCGTTCTGCCTCGTCTCGAGCGCGACGTACATCCTCAACGACGTCGGCGACGTCGAGGCGGACCGCGCGCACCCGACGAAGCGCGAGCGGCCGATCGCCTCGGGCGTCGTGCCGGTGCCCATGGCGCTGGTCGCCGTGGTCGGGCTGCTCGTCCTCGGCCTCGGTCTGGCCTACGCGATCTCGTGGCAGCTCGGGCTGCTCCTGACCGCGTACAAGGCGCTGACGATCGCCTACACCTTCCGCCTGAAGCACACGGCGATCCTCGACATCGTCGTGGTCGCGACGGGCTTCGCGGTCCGTGCGATCTCCGGCGGCGTGGCCGTCGACATCGAGCTCTCGCAGTGGTTCCTCGCCGTCACGTGCTTCGGCTCGCTCTTCATGGTCGCCGGAAAGCGCCACGGCGAGCTGCTGCACGTCGGGGAGGGCGGGGCGACCCGCAAGGCCCTCACGCAGTACACGGTCGAGTACCTGCGCTTCGTGGTCACGATGGCCGCGTCCGTGACGATCCTGACCTACTGCCTGTGGGCCTTCGAGCACCCGCGGACGAGCGACATCCCCTGGTGGGGTCTGTCGATCGTGCCGTTCGTCATGGGCATCATGCGCTACGCGCTGCTCGTGGACCAGGGCAAGGGCGGCGCGCCGGAGGAGCTCGTGATCCGCGACCCCGGCCTGCGGGTCATCGGCATCGCCTGGGTCGCGCTGTTCCTCGGGTCCGTCTACCTCTGAGCGTCCCCCGGCGGTGCGCGCGGTCGCGCCCGTCCCCGGGGCCGTCGCCGCTCAGCGCGTCCGGTCGCGCTGCACCGGGACGACCCTGGGGGTGCAGTCCTTCAGGCGGTAGACCCGGATGGACGGCCCCGGCCGGTGGTAGCGCAGCTGGCCGAAGTTGAAGGCCATGTCGTACTGGAAGTAGTGCTTCGAGCCCGCCCCCTCGAACGGGCGCGACTCGAACGCGAGGTCCGACTGGCGCTCGAGGGCGCGGTAGTAGCGGATCGCGTCGGGCACGCGCCCCGGGTTGTTGAAGACGCGGCCCGTCTGCAGCGAGCCGGAGACGATCCAGCACGCGCCCTTCTCGCGGTAGAAGTCGAGCATCCCCGGGAAGACCGTGAAGCCGTAGTTCGCGAAGTCCGCCGACCGCTTGATCCTCCCCTCCAGCCGCGGGTACTTCCGGATCAGCGCCTTCTTGTCCTCGCCCGTGCGGGTCAGGCGCTCCCAGCGGTAGCCGGCGCGGGAGCCGTCCTGCACCACTGCGCCGTCGGCGTACCACTCGCGCGGGACCATCGGCTCGACCACGATCGTCGTGCGGGCGGGGATGTTGTCCACCATCCAGTCGCGCGCCTCCGAGCGGGTGTCCTCGCGCGTCAGGACGACGTCGTTGTGGATCACGAGGACGAGGCCCTGGGCCAGGACGGCCAGGACGGCGACGCCGGCCAGCGCGGTGCGCAGCCGGCCGGACGCGCGGAGCCGGTCCAGCAGGAGCGCGCCGAGCCAGACGGCGCCGGCCGCGGCCAGGATCGCCAGCACGGGGTAGATCGGCATGCCGTAGCGGGCGAAGTAGCGGCCCTGCGAGCCGACGTAGAGCAGGAAGATCAGCGGTGCCGGGACCAGCAGGAGGAACTGCCAGCGGTCGCGGAGCAGCGTGCGCACGCCGCCGACGACGCAGAGCAGGAGCGGTGCGACGCCGAAGCCCCAGGTCAACGACCACGCGTAGTAGCGGTAGCCCGAGCGCTGCGTCTCGCCGAGCAGCAGGCCGCCCTTCGTGTAGTCCGAGAGGTGCTCGACCTCGGAGCGGAAGAACCCGGGTCGCAGGACCGCATAGGGGTCCATGAGGAAGAAGCAGACGACGCCGACCACGCCCGCGAGGACGAGCCCGACCACGGCGGGGCGCCAGTGGGGGAGGCGGCCGGAGGAGGAGCCCGATGTCGTCGCGGCCGAGGCGCCGCTGCTCGTGCCCGCCGCGTCGTCGCGCCCGGCGTCCGTCCGGTCCGTCCCGGGGGCGGCGGCCACCGTGGCGTCGGCGCGCGTGGCGGCCGCGGCCGGCCCGGACCGCTCACGGCGGACGGCCTTCGGGTCGGCCGGTGCGTACGGGCCGCGGGCGCCGGGCCGGAGGTCGCCGATCCGCACGCCGAGCGCGTGGATCGCGGCCGCCGTCAGGAGCGGGAGGCCGACGAAGGCGGTGTTGTACTTCACGCCGAAGCCCAGGCCGATCGCGGCGCCGGCGAGGGCGTAGTCGCGCCGGCGGCCGTAGCGGACGATCCCGGCGATCGCGAACAGCGCGAGCGCCGTGGCGGCCAGCGAGGGCCCGTCGTTCAGGGCGAGGTGCCCGTAGTGGACGGGCAGGAACGCGAAGGCGAGGATCGCCGCGGACAGCAGGCCGACCCGGCGGTCGAACAGGCGCGAGCCCGCCGCGTACATCAGGGCGATCGCGGCGGTCGACAGCACCGCGGAGGAGACCCGCGCGATCGTCCAGATGGCGCCGGGGTCCGTGTTCCAGGCGCGGACGACGCCGTCGCTGCCGCCCTTGAAGATCCAGAGCGCCGCGGCGATCCACTGCGTCAGCCCGGACGGGTTGAGCTGGTAGTCGGGGTCCAGGGACGACTCGCGGAAGTACGCGACCGCCCGCGGGACGAAGTGCGAGCGCTCGTCGAGGTTGTAGGCGTAGGGGAGGCCCCAGCGGATCCCCCACAGGCGCAGGGCGAGCCCGCCGAGCACGACGAGCGCCAGCGCGATCAGCCACGGGCGCGCCGGGGCGGCCGCGCGCCCCGGGCGGCCGGGCGACGGGTCCGGCCCCGCGGCGACGGGCGCCGCGCCGGCGTCCGTCGGGGGCGTCGGCGGCTCCTCGGGGGACGAGGGGCCGGAGCGATCACCGGGCGACGACATCGCCGGGGACTGTAGCCGCGGGGGTCGACCCCACGCGCGGACCACGCGCCGCCCGGCGGGCCGTCGCTATCGTCGGCGCGTGCCCGCGGCCCTGATGCTGCTGCTCGCCGGCGTCTTCCTCGCCTCCGGGACGGCCAAGCTGCGGGACCCCGCCGGGATGGTCGTGCTGCTGCGCCAGGCCGTCTCGCCGACCGTCCCCGCGTTCGCGCTGACGCGGGCGCTGGCGGTCGTCGAGGTCGCCCTCGGTCTCGTGCTCCTGTCCGGCGTCGCGTCGCGTCCGGCGGCCGTCCTGTCCGGCGCGGTGCTCGTCGTCTTCACGGTCGCGCTGCGGGTCGCGGCCCGCCGGGCACCGGAGGCCGCGGCGTCGTGCTCGTGCTTCGGCGGCTCCGGCGGCGCGCCCGCGGGCCGGGCCGCGGCGCGCAACGCCCTGCTGCTCGTCGCCGCGGCGGTCGTCGCCGTGCGGGCGCCGGGGGCCCCGTGGGACCTCGCGGCGGACGAGCTCGCCGGCGCGGCCTGCGTCGCGGTCGGGCTGCCGTGCGCGTGGCTGCTCGCCGCGGCGCTGGCGTCGGTCGGCGGCGGCGCGGCGGGCGCGACGGGGGGGACGGCCGGCCGATGAGCACCGTGTGGGTCGTCGCCGTCGTCCTCTCGTGGGTCGTCGTCGCGCTGCTGGTCGCCGTGGTGCTGTCCCTGCTGCGGCAGACGGCCGAGCTGCGCCTGCGGCTGGACGGGCTCGACGGCGGGGAGCTCTTCGAGGCGCCGGAGTGGGACGCCGCCGAGGGCGACCCGGTGCCCACCGCGACCGTGCCGCTCCTGCCGGGCTCCGCCCCCGTCGACGGCGGTGCGCTGCTCGAGCTCGGCGGACCGCAGGACCGCGGCGTGCTGCTCGTCTTCCACTCGCCCGGGTGCGCCGGCTGCGTCGGGATCGAGGAGGCGCTCGAGGGCCTGCAGCGCGAGGGGCCGCCCGTGCGACTGGTCAGCGTCCTGGCGCTGCGCCCCGACGGCGCGGCGGACCACCTGCGGCGGCGGCCGCTGCAGGACGTCCCGAGCCTGTCGGTCGACGTGCTGCCGCGCGAGCTGCGGCGTCCGACGACGCCGTCGATGCTGGGCATCTCGCCCGACGGGGTCGTCGCCGCGATCGGCCGGCCCGACGGCCCGGGGAGCATCCGGGAGCTCGCGCTCCTGACCGCGAACGCCCGGGACGCGGGCTGAGGGCGCCGACCGGCGGGGGACCCGCCGGCGCTACGCCCGGCGGTAGTTGCCCGGCGCGCCGGTCCGCGAGAGCGGCCTGCGGCCCTCGCGGTCGAGGCCCGTCTCCAGCATCCAGCCGCGGGTGCCCTTCGGCAGGGCGTCGCTGCGGACGATCTCGACGAAGCTCCACTCGACGCAGCAGACGCCGTAGGACGGGGCGCTGCGCCGGCACAGCTCGTCGACGACGTCGCCCGCCTCGACCCAGCCGAACGCGGTCGAGTTGAACGAGAGCCGCAGGTAGTAGTCCTCGAAGTTCGACGACATCCGCGAGGACGCCTTGCGGACCCGGCGGCGCATGGGCCGGGCGCGGCAGCGGATGTCCTCGAGCGGGGGGCCGCCGCAGTCGTCGTGACCGCACGCCTTCTGCGAGACGGCGGCGTCGCGGCAGTCGAAGTCCTTGCGGGCGGGGCCGCAGAGGAACCCGTCGTTCTTCGCCTGGTCCTGGTACTCCGGCGAGCTCCTCGTGTAGACGGTGCCGTCGACCTCGAGCGGGATCCAGCCGCTCTTCTTCGACCGCACGTCGTTGCCGGGGTAGCCCCAGATCCAGCCGTCGACGGCCGCGCGCATCGGCGGCGACGCGCAGCCGGGGGCCTCGCGGTCGCTCTGCCGGGCGAAGTGGCCGCCCTCCTGCACGAAGACCTCGTCGCCCGCGTTCGTGAGGACGATCTCGGCGTCGGGGTGCGGGCCCTTGCGCACGGCGACGCCCGTCTTCCCGAGCCGCTTCGTGCTCGGCTCGGTCCCCACGACGACGTACGGCGAGTAGCAGACCGCGACGGCGTCCTGGCCGACCGCGCCCCTCGGCACCCGGGAGGTGGCGACGGGCTCGAAGCCCTCGTCCGCGAACGGGATCCGGCGCTTCTTCTTGGTCGCGCCGCTCGAGTCGTCGCCGCAGCCGACCAGGCCGCCCGCGGCGACCGCGGCGGTGCCGATCCCGACCGCGCCCACGAAGCTCCGCCGGTTGGCGGGACGGGCCAGGCGGTCACCTGCGCGGCGGACGAGGTCGTCGAAGCTCACGGGCGGCCACGATAGCGGCGGCGCGCCAGGCCACGCGCCGCGCGATCTCAGCCCGCGGCGGGGGACGGCGTGCCGGTGCCCAGGGGCTTCGCGTCGTCGATGCCGGCGGGGCGCTTCGGCTCCGGCGCGGTGCCGTAGTCCGTGATCCGGAGCTCGGACGACGAGCGGCCCGAGGGGAGCTGCGCGCCGAGGTCCCCGAGCACGTCCTTCACGTCGTACTCGCTCGTCGAGGAGTAGGCCAGGCCGCCGTCGTCGATGCACGTGGTGACGGGCACCTTCGCGTCCTTCGGGGCGTCCTTCAGGAGCCCCTGGAACGTCGGGTCGTCGATCTGGCCCAGGACGTCCTCGAGCGACAGCTCGGCCTGGAACTCGCGGCACGTCGTCCCGCCGTACTCCTTCGTCCCGCCGACCTCCGTGATGTCCGCCTTCTCGAGCTGGCGGACCTGGGCGAGCGGGTCGGACTGCTCGATCGGGTTGTCCGTGACGCTCCAGCCGTCCGTGCCCGGGATGCGGATGTAGACCTTGTTCCCCTCGCCGTAGTTCTGGAACTCGGCGCCGCCGCTCCCGCCGCCCAGGGACTGGGTGAAGGAGTAGCGGCCCTCGGCGAGGTCGATGGTGCCCGTGGCCTCCGACGTGATGCCGGCGGTCGAGGTCTTCAGCGCGATCCGCGCCGTGCCGGCCTTCTTCGAGGACTCGGGGCCGCGGGCGAGCGCCGCGCGGATCGCGTCCTCGTTCGCGGCGGGCACGCCGCCCGACGGTGCGTCCCCGCCGCCACCGCCACCCGTGGTCGCGGCGGTGGTCGTGCCGGAGCCGCCGGTCGCGGCGGTCGTCGTGCCCGACGGCTCGTCGTCGGAGGACCCGCAGCCCGTCGCGGCGA
>WLOB01000256.1 GCA_009699505.1 Actinomycetota bacterium
CGGCCGCCGCGGAACAGCGCTTCGCGGGCGTCGCAGCGAGCCTCGCGTCGCCTCCGGGTGCGGCGATCCGGACGGGCGCCGCCGCACTCCGCCCGGCGGACACGGCGGCCACCCTGGTCGCGCGGGCGGACGGGGCGCTGCTGCAGGGACGCCGCCAGACGGACGGCCGCCACGGCTGACCCCGGTCGCCGAGCGGGCGGGCCGCGCGCCGCCGCCGCCACCACGTTCCCCTGGGGTGGGGGCAGACGTCTGTTGGACGGCCGGTTGGAGGGGCCGTTCCAGGCCAGAGATCGGGGGCGTGACGACTCGCCGATCCCCGGATGTGCCGTTCGCACGGGGTGTCTCGCACCTCCGGCGGCGGGACCGCGAGCCGCGTCCTCGGCGTGGATGTGAGCGGATCCTGAGGATCGCCTTGCGTCGCACCGGGGGTCCCGGGGATAGTCGTGTGATGGATGACCGCCCCCAGGGCCCGTACGACGTCGCGGAGGCGACGGGCGACCGGCTCACGCCCCAGGCGTTCGCGGACTGGATCACCGAGGACATCGCGCAGCGGCTGTACGCCTCGCGGCAGGACATCGCGGACGCCGTGGTGTCGTTGCCCGCCGCCGGGCCGGGCGCGGAGGAGGTCCGGGAGCACCTGCTCCTCGTCATCCGCAACCTCCACGACATGGCCGACCGGCTGCGCGCCCGACCCGAGGACCACGCGGCCCCCGGGGAGCTCGCGCGGTGCGCGGCGGCGGTGGCGCGCGAGTGCGAGAACGCCCGGCTCCTCATCGCCCGGTGCGCCGAGTCGGTGGTGGAGGACCTGCGGATGGACGCCGAGGGCGAGCGCCTCGCGCGCGACGGTCGACGGCTGCAGCTCGTGTCGCGGGCGGCCTAGCGGCCGGTCCCGGGCACCTCGCCGGGGGCACGCACCCGGACCCGCCGCCCGGAGCCGCCGGGCTTCCCGACCTCAGGCCGCGTCCTGCCTCCCGGCGGCGCGGATCAGCCGCAGCTTGAGCCGGTCGGAGACCGTGGTCGGGAGCCCCGTCAGGAGCTTCAGGACGGGCGCGTTCGTCGCCGGCGCGACGTACCGCGCCCGGGGGCGGTCGGTGAGGCAGGCCCGGACGAGGACGCTCGCGACCTGCTCGGCGGTCGCGCCGGCGTGCTCCGCACCGGCGAGGTAGGCGGTGATGTCCCGCTCGCTCCGGACGTAGTCGGGGATGGTGCCGGCGTTGTCGACCATCGACCGCGTGGTGTCGATGTCGGTGGACGTGAACCCGGGCTGCACGACGACGACGTCCACGCCGAAGGGCCGCAGCTCCATGCGCAGGGCGTCCGAGAGCGCCTCGACGGCGTGCTTCGTCCCGCTGTAGGCGCCGCTGCCGGGGATCGCCATGCGTCCGAGCAGCGAGCTCACGTTGACGACGCGGCCGCTGCGCCGCCGGCGCATGGCCGGCAGGAACGCCCGGGTGACGTCGAAGAGCCCGAAGACGTTCGTCGCGTACTGCGCCCGGAACGCGTCGGCGGCGATGGTCTCCAGCGGGCCCGTGAGCGCGTAGCCGGCGTTGTTGACCAGGACGTCGAGGCCGTCCGGCGCGTGCTCGGCGACGGCCGCGACGGCGCGGTCGATGGATCCCTGGTCGCAGACGTCCATCGTCACCGGGACGATCGTGCCGGGGGTGTCGCGGGCGAGCTCCTCGAGCCGGTCGGTGCGTCGCGCGGCGGCGAACACGGTGTGGCCCTTCGCGGCCAGCTGCACCGTCGTCGCGCGACCGATGCCGCTGCTGGCGCCCGTGACCAGGATCTTCCTGCTCATGCGTGCGCTCCGAGGAACTCGAGGACCTCGGGGACGAACCGCTCGTGGTGCTGGAAGATGCCGCCGTGCCCGGAGTCGGGGTAGATCGTCAGGCGGCTGTCGGGGATCCGCTCCGCCAAGGCGCGTGACTGGCTCGTGGCGACCATGACGTCGTCCTCGCCGTTGGCGACGAAGGTCGGCTGGGCGATCCGGCCGAGGTCGTGCGGCGTGCCGAGGCCGGACTCGCGGATCGCGGCGAGCTGGGCGATCCGCGCCTGCTGCGAGATCTTCGGGACCCGGTCGGCGGTGGTCCGCTCGCCGAGGCGCGCGATGTAGGCCTTGGCGGCCGCCTTGCCGCCGGGGGTGCGGGGGAAGAACAGGAAGTGCCGCGGGTCGACCCGGCGCAGCGCGGCCTTGGCGTAGGCGCCGCCCACGATCAGCGGCATCTTCGTCAGGCCTCCGCCGCCCCGGTGCCCGGTGCCCGTCAGGATCAGCCGGCGGACGAGCCCCGGCTCGGCCAGGACGAGCTCCTGGGCGACGCCGCCGCCGAGCGAGAACCCGAGGAGGTCGACCTGCTCGTGCCCGAGCGCGCGGGTGACCCGGATCGCGTCGGCGGCCATGGCGGCGACGGTGTGGGGGACCTTGCCGCCGGAGCCGCCGACGCCGCGGTTGTCGAACGCGACGACGTGGTGGCGGGCGGCGAGACCGTCGAGGACGCGGGGGTCCCAGTCGTCGAGCGTCGCGGTGAAGTGGTGCAGGAGCACGAGCGGGACGCCGCCGCGCGGGCCGAGCTCGCGGTAGGTGAACGTCGTGCCGTCGACGACGACGGTCTGCGTCGGCGTCGTGCTCCACGGAGCGGTGGCGGTGGAGGAGGGCGTGGCGGTGGTCATGGGGTCGTCGTCTCGGGTGGTGGTGGCGGGGGCGTGGCGGTCCGGGCTCAGCGCGCGGTGGGCGGGAGCTCGGGGTAGGAGGGGGCGTCCCGGCCGAGACCGCCGGCGCTGGCCAGCGGGCGGACCTGCAGGTAGACGCCGGTGTGGTGCGTGTCGAGCTCGCGGGCGCGCTTCATCCCGTGGGCGTGGCCGCCGGGCTTGTACGCGAAGTCCTGGGCCTGCTCGAGCGAGCTCCACAGGCTGATCGAGGTGTGCTCGAACGGGACCTTCGAGAAGACGTCGACGCTGCCGCGGTGCCCGGGGTGGTGCGCGGCGCGACTGGCGGCGTGGAGGTTGTCCTTCAGGAACGTGGTCAGGTGCCGCGGGCGCAGGACGCCGTGGACGACCGCGACGAGCGGCTCGCCGCGTCCGATGCCTTCGGCTCCTTCGGCGCTGGGGCGCCAGCCGTACCAGTCGTCGCCGTCGCGCTCGACGCGCGAGCGGGCGACCTCGCCGTCCATGCGGAAGTCACCGGGGCGGCGGAGCGCGGCGCGCAGCGGGCCGGCCCAGGCGTCCTCGGCCGCCTCGCGGGAGTCCCACGCGAGGACGAGGCACGTGCCCGAGAGCCGGGGGACGAGGTGGGTCGTCCCGTTGTCGGCGTGGTTCACGGTGGACGCGCGGAGCCCCGGGAGCGGGCCGGCGAGCGCGGCCTTCGCCGCCCGCCGCTGCGCCGGGGTGCGCCGGACGGGGTGGTCGTAGACGTCGACGGTGAGGAAGTCTGCGGAGGGCACGGTGGTCCGGTCGTCGGGGTGGCGGGTCGGATCGGGCGCCGCGCTCGACCGCGGTGCCGGCGGGGGCGGCGTCGTCATCGGACGGCCGTCCCGGTCCGGCGGGGAGCGGGGGCGGGGATCGCACCGAGCTCGACGGCGCGGCGGATCGTGCGGGGGCGGAAGGCGAGGCGCTCGATCGCCGCCTGGGCCAGGCCGGGGACGTAGGCGGTGACGCGGTGCGGGGCGGGGGAGACGATGCGCTTCGCGCGGCGCTCGATCCCGGCGACCATGTCGGCGACGACGGTCTCGATCGGCACGGTCTTGAACACGCCGGTGAAGTCCCGGACGAGCTCGACGGCCGCGGGGCTGCCGAGCGCGTCGCCGATCATCGGCGTGCGGAAGATCGCCGGGTGGACGCTCGAGACCGTGACGCCGGCGGGTCGCAGCTCGAGGCGGGTCGTGTCGCAGAGCGCCGCGACCCCGGCCTTCGAGGCGGCGTACCCGCCGAGGAGCGGCGGGTGGACGTAGGCGATCAGCGACGACATCGCGACGAGGTGCCCGCGGCGCCGCGCCACGTGCGGGGCGGCGGCCCTGAACGTCCGCCAGACCCCGCTCAGGTTGATGTCCACGACGCGGTCCCACTCGTCCTCGTCCGTCGCGGTCAGGGTGTGCAGCGAGCCCAGGACGCCCGCCGCGGCGATGACGACGTCGATGCCGCCGAAGTGGTCGGCGACCTCCTCCGTCGTGCGCCGCAGCGCGTCGAGGTCGCGGACGTCGGCGGACCAGCCGCGTGCCCGGCCGGCGTCCCCCAGGGCCGCGGCACGTGCCGCGACGAGGTCCTCGTCGAGGTCGAGCAGCGCCAGGCGTGCGCCGCGGGCGGCGAGCGCGTCGGCCAGGGCGCCGCCGAGGCCGCCGCCGGCGCCGGTGATGACGACGGTGCGGTCCCGCAGGTCGAGCTTCACGACGGGCTCCCCGGCCGGGAGGCGCCGCGGGGACGGTCGAGGGGGTGGACGGGTCGTGTCGGTGGCATCGGGGGCTTCCGCTCGGGAGGGCGCCGACGGTCGATGCGACCGGGCGGCTGATGTATATGACCATACATAGAACGTGGGGGTGCGGCAAGCGCGACGTGGCTCCAGCGGCTCCCTCAGCCGGCCGTGCCCGGGTAGCGCCGGACGGGACCACGGACCGCGATCCGGACCTCGCCGCCGACCTCCGGGACGTCGGCGCCGCGCACCCGCGCCGAGAGCTCGTCGTCGCCCTCGATCGTCCTGAGGCGGACGACGGCGTCGTGGCCGAAGAACGCGACGTCCTCCACCCGGCCGCGGACGCCCGTTGCACCCAGAGCGAGCTGCTCGGGACGCACGAGCACGAGCACGTCGCCGTCGGGACCGTCCCAGACCGTCTCGAGCGTGCCGAGCGCGCACGCCGCCCGCCCGCCGGTGACGTGTGCGGGCAGGACGATGGCGGCACCGACGAACCGGGCCACGCCGAGGTCGACGGGTGCGGCATAGACGTCGGCGGGGGCCCCGACCTGCGCGATCCGGCCGGCGCGCATGACCGCGACGGCGTCGGCGAGCGACAGCGCCTCGGTCTGGTCGTGCGTCACGAGGACGGCCGTCGCCCCGGTGGCGCGGAGCGCCCGCGCCACGGCGTTGCCCGTGTCGAGCCGCAGCTGCGCGTCCAACGCGGCGAAGGGCTCGTCGAGCAGGACGAGCGACGGCCCGGGTGCCAGCGCCCGTGCCAGCGCGACGCGCTGCTGCTGCCCGCCGGAGAGCTCGTGCGGGTAGCGCCGCAGGAACGACGGGTCGAGGTCGGTGAGTGCGAGGAGCTCGGCGACCCGCGACCGCGCGCGCCGCTGGGAGCGCGGGAGGCCGAACGCGATGTTCGCGGCCACGTCCAGGTGCGGGAAGAGGGCCCCCTCCTGCGCGACGTAGCCGACCCGCCGCCGCTGCGGGGGCACCCAGGACCCGTCGCCCGCGACGGGGCGACCGCCGAGCGCGATCGTGCCCGCGTCCGGGGCCAGGAAGCCCGCGAGCAGCCGCAGCAGGGTCGTCTTCCCGCACCCCGACGGGCCCAGGACGGCGAGGAGCTCGCCGTCGGGCACGTCGAGCGCGACGTCGTCGAGGACGGACGCGGTCCCGAACGCCTTGGAGACCCCGGAGACGCGGACGGCGGTCACGGGCGACGGCTCCGCGACTCGCGCGTGAGGAGGTACGTCGCCGGCATCGACAGCACCACCATGAGCGCGGCGTACGGGGCGGCCGCGCCGTAGTCGACGTCGCCCGTCTCGCTCCAGAACGCCGTCGCGAGCGTCCGGGTCCCGGTCGGCGAGAGGAGCAGCGTCGCGGTGAGCTCGGTCACCACGGCGAGGAACACGAGCGCTGCCCCTGCTCCGACGCCCGGTGCGACGAGCGGCAGGACGACCCGTCGCAGCCGCGCGAACGGGCCGGCGCCCAGGGCACCGGCCACGTCGTCGAGCAGCGGTGGCACCTGCCCCAGCGCCGCACGCTGGCTCACGAGGGCCCGGGGGAGGAACAGCACGACGTACGCGGCGATGAGCATGGTGGTCGTCTGGTAGAGCGGCTGGGCGTGGCGGACGGTGATGGTGACGAGGGCGAGCGCGACGACGATGCCCGGGAGGGCGCTGCCGACGTAGGTCGTCCGTTCGAGGACGGTGCCCAGGCGCGACCGCCGCCGGGTGACGAGCCAGGCGACGGGCAGCGCGAGCACCGAGGTCGCGACCGCCGCCGCCACCCCGAGGGCGAGCGAGGACCCCGTGGCGGACAGCAGCTCGTCCACGGGGAACGACGTCGAGGACCCCACGACGAGCCAGCGGGTCAGGCTCCCGAGCGGGACGACCAGCGCGAGCAGATCGGAAGAGCA